>DATLGG010000309.1:0-3346 GCA_035540615.1 Actinomycetota bacterium
TCCGACGGCCGTGAACGCGCGAACGTCCCGGATCGTCGTGGGGCCCGTGATCCCCAGATCCGACAGGGGAACCGCCGTGTCCACCGAGACGCCGGCATCGCCGATGCCACCGCGGAGCTTCGCGATTCGGTCGCAGTCCACGACGCAGCGGTAGAGGGCGATGTAGGGGTTGATCGGCTTCTTGAGCGAATCGCTGTTGTAGGGGTTCGGCGAGGCGGGACTGTGGCCCGCCGTGGCCGGAGCCCGCATCGCGCGGACCTCGTAGCGTCGTCCCTCGACCTCGAACCCGAACCCGTACACGACAGCTGGTCCACCCCCCGCTCGCGCCCCGCAGATGCCCGTGTCGTTGCAGTGCGCGGTCGTGGAGACGGGTGGCCTCGCGGCGACGGGAGCGAGATGTGCGAGCGACATCCGCAGCGCGATCGCTTCTTCCTGCGGCTGGAGGTCGACGCGGGCGTGCTGGATCTCCGCACCGAGACGGTCCGCGACCTCGCCGCCGTCCGCGTCGATGGGATCGTCCGACGCGGAGAGCACCCGCGCGTCCAGACCGACCCAGCCGGACGCCCGAACATCGCCCCCCACAACCGTCGCCCGCAGGCCGCCGATGGCGTCCGGTCCACCCCGGTCACGGACGAAGACATCGCTCAGCCTGCCTTGCTCGTCGGGCAGCAAGGCATCGCTGGTGCTGGAGAAACCGACCATGCGGCCGTCCGGTGATAGCGCTGCCCCGTCGCCGTCGGCGTACGTCGGCGGGTGACCGTTCACGCTGTCGCCGTCCGGGACTGGGATCGTCACGACCTCCGTGGTCCGCGCGTGCATGTCGTGGACCCAGACCTGGTTGGTGACATCGGTCTGACCGGGCCAGAGGTTCGTGGCGCTGGAGTCGAAGGCGACGTAGCGGCCATCCGCGCTGATCGAGGGGCGAGAGGACCACCCGTTCGACTCTTCGCCCGCGGAAGAGACCGAGACCCGGTAGGTCTTGCCGGCCACGAGGTCCCGCACGTAGACGCAGAGGCGGCTGAGCGCGGCGTTCGTGTCGCTCGGAACAAGGTTGGTCGCCGCCGAGGTGAAGGCGACGTACCGCCCGTTCGCGCTGATCACCGGCTCGTGGCAGCCGCCGTCGCCCGGAACGCCGTCGTTCGAGAGGGAGACGATCTCGGTCGTCCCCGCCTGACGGTCGCGCAGGTAGCATTGGATGCTGGCGACCGGGAGCTCGGGACTGAAGGCCGTGGCGGCGCTCGAGAACACGACGTAGCGGCCGTCCGCGCTCACCGGCTGCGAGGTCGTGAGCGACCGAGAGTCGGACTGCCGGCCTGTCGTCGACCTCGAGATCAGCTCCGTCTGCCGAAGCGCGCGGTCGTGGAGGAAGACGTCGAGCTGACCGTTCGTGTCACCGGTCACGAGGTTCGACGCCCAGCTCATGAAGACGACGAAGCGGGCATCCGGCGTCGCGACGCCGACGTAGGACCCGTCGTTCCCGCCGATCCCGCCGGAGCTGATCGAGATGCGGTGGATCGCCTCGGACGCGCGGTCGAGCAGGTACACGTCCTCCGCATTGTTCGTGTCGCCGGGGAGCACCCGGTCCGGCGACCCGAACACGACGTACCGGCCATCCGGCGTGATCGAAGAGCCGTACGCGGAGGAGAGCTGCTTGCCGTCCGGCCCCGTGATGCGCTCCGTCAGTCCTTCGACACGGTCACGGATGAACGCATCCGCCTCCCCGTTGGTGTCCCCCTCGGCGAGGTTGCCGGCCCTCGAGGTGAAGAGCACGTACCGCCCGCCGTCGCTGAGGAAGGGGAACCAGGAGCCGTCGTCCCCTCGTGCCCCGTCGGAGGCGACCGAGACCCGTTCGGTCACGCCGCCGCGCTGCCAGGCCGCGCCCGCCGGCGGCGGTGCGAGCAGGCCGGCCGCGCTCAGGCAGGTGACCAGCATGGAGACGAGCCGTCCCCTGGGGCGGCGCGTCACGCGCCCTCCAGCTCGTGCGGCGTTCGGGTCTCCGCACACGTGGCGGCGCACACCTTCGTCCACACGTCGTACCTCCCGGGAGGCGTTCGCGCGACGTCGAAGGATCCCTCGAACCGCCCGGCCTCGACGATCGCCGGAACGGTGTACTCCACCACGTCCGCGCCGGCGGGCGCGATCCCCAGCTCGACGCTCGTCCCGGGGATCGGCGTCTCGTAGAACATCACGTCGTCCACCAGGAGCATCGCGGGCAGGTACGGCCCGGTCTGGAGCGATGGCGCCAGGCGCGCGAACAGCTGCACGCGGTCGATCTTCCGCCCCGGTCCGAGCCCGAGCGAGGCGGTCGGGATCAGCAGGTTCACCTCGTAGCCGCTCGATCCGATGCTCCCTCGGAAGGTCCCGACCGGCTGGCACCAGCCCGAGCAGCGGAGCAGCTCGAACCGGTCCTGCGCCTTCGACTCGGTCGAGACGGACCGGATCGCCCTCGCCTCGAACGTGCGACCTCCGATCAGGAAGACCGCGCCGTAGATCATCACCGGCAGCCCTCCCGGGCACGCGGCCGGACAGTCCACCTTCGACCGCAGCCACGGCAGCGACGCCAGCCGGATGCGGGCGAGCAGCTCATCGCTCTCGGGGCGGTACGCCAGGTCACCCCACAGGATCTGGCCTCCGACGGCGGTGTCGTACGGCCGCACGTCGTAGTGGGTGTCCCAGGCCGACTGGAGCATGACGGGCGCGAACGAGGCCGAGCCCGACACCCCGAGCCGCCGTCCGGACCGAGAGATCTCGAGCGCCGAGACGCCGAGGTCCGGGCCGCGATCGGTCACGAAGACGTCCGCCCGATCGTTCGCGTCACCGGGCGTGACGTCGGAGGCTTCGCTGACGAACGCCACGAACCGGCCGTCGGCGGAGATCGCGCCCGCGTAGGAGGGCGCGGACGCGTCGCCGCCGCCCGCGCGCGTCGAGAGCCGTTCGGTGGTCCCGCCGAGCCGATCGTGGACGAACACGTCCGCCAGGCCGTTGCCGTCGTCCGGCACGAGGCCCGGGGCCGAGCTTGTGAACACGGCGTACCTGCCGTCGTCGCTGATCCCGGAGGGCCCAGGGTCCGACCGGCCATCCGATCCATCCTCCGAGACGGAGACGCGAGCGAGGAACGAACGGCCCCGGTCCTGGTCGCGATCTTGCACGTACATCGACCAGCCTCCGGGCTCCGCGGGAACGAAGTGGGAGGAGCTGTGGAACCCGACGTAGCGGCCATCGGAGCTGATCGTCGGGTGTCCGACGTCACCGTCGGACTGGCGACCGTCGCCGGCCACCGAGGCCTTGCGGATCGTTCCGGAGGAGAGGTGCACCTCGAACACGTCGGGCCCGCCGTTCGTGTCCC
>DATLGG010000310.1:0-6746 GCA_035540615.1 Actinomycetota bacterium
TGGTAGAGCGACCCCGGGAGCTTCGGGATCGGCAGCGTGTCCCGGCGGCCGTTGTGCTCGATCTCGATGAAGCCCTCCTCGATGTCGATGTTCGGCGTGCCGTACTCGCCCATCGTGCCGAGCTTCACGAGGTGCGCGTCGGGGGTGATGTCGCGCATCGCCCACAGCACGTTCAGCGTGTTGACGACGTTGTTCTGCTGCGTGAACACGGCGTGGTCGCGGCTCTTCATCGAGTACGGGGCCGACGGGATCTCGCCGTAGTGGATGATCGCCTCGGGCCCGAACTCCCGGAACACGCGCTGGACGAGGTCCCAGTCGCAGATGTCACCCTCGGTGACGCCGATCTCGTAGCCGGTCACCTCGCGCCACGCGTCGGCGCGCTCCGGCAGGGATGCGGCGAGCGGGGTGAGCGAATCCGTTCCCTGCTCGCGGTGCGCCTCCCGTCGCAGGTAGTTGTCGACGACGTGGACGGCGTGACCGCGGTTCGAGAAGTGCATCGCCGTCGGCCACCCGAGGTAGCCGTCGCCGCCCAGGATCAAGATGCGCATCGAAGCTCCTTGCGTTCCGGTGATGCGGGCACCCCGATATTACTTGCTCGCTCCGGCGACGGACGCCGCGTCCGCCGCCACCCGGATGTACGCATCGCGGCACCGGATCGGATCGAGCTCCCTCGCGGCGTAGGCGCGGGCGGCCGCCTCGACGCGCTCCCGCTCGGCCGGGTCCTCCGCGAGGCGGACCAGGTGGCGACCGACCTGCTCCGCCGGGTCGCCGTCGACCTCGACCTTCATCGCGGCCTCGTCGGGGATCTCGGCGAAGGCGTGGAGCCGGTTGACGACGACCGCGCGCCCCTCGGCCAGCGCCCGCGCGAGCGTCCCGGAGGATTCGCCGGCGCTCGGGTACCGGAGGTTCACGACCGCGTCGACCGCCTTCAGGTGGAGGTAGAACGCCCGGAGGTCGACGAACCCGGTCGCCCGCACGGCGTCCGCGATCCCGAAGCGGCGTGCCGTCCGGCCGAGCCCGCCGCCGGTGTTGTCCGCGCCGACCACGAGCAGCCGCGCGTCCGGTCGCGAGCGCCGGAGCACGGCCATCCCGCCGAGCACGGCGCTCGGCTGCTTCGGCCGGTTCACGAAGCCGAAGTGCCCGACGAGGAAGGCGTCCTGCGGCAGGCCGAGCCGGCGGCGCGCCTCGGCGCGATCCACACCCCCCAGCCCCGGGGGTGGCGACCCGGCGTGGTGGGGGATGACCGTCGTCGGCACGTCCGGCGCCACCTCGGCGACCCGCTCCGCTCCCCAGCGGGAATGCACGACCACGCCCCGCGAGCGCCGCGCGACGTGGCCGATCAGCGGGAAGAGGAACTTCTCGAGCTCGGTCGCGACCCCCAGCAGCCGGAGGTCGGCGACCCGCCGCCCGAGGTCGGCTCCGAGCTCCTCGACGAGCACCGCCCGGTACCGCTCCGGGTGTCGCTCGTGCTCGACGAAGCGGTACGCGACGAGGTGATGCAGCGTGAGGTCGTGGAGGACGCAGACGCCCGGGTGCCGGAGCGCCGCGTCGTGGGCGAAGACATGCTGCGGGTTGTTCCCGAGGTGGTAGATCGCGGCGTCGACGCGACCCGGATCGAACGTCTCCGGTGTGCGTGCCCGGAGCCCCGCCGGCACGCGGAGGTCGCGGCGCGGCGGGCAGACGATCTCGACCTCCGCCGCCTCGGCGACGAGCGGGAGCAGCTCGGCGGAGTAGTCGGAGATGCCCGACGGCATCGGCGGCAGGGGCGTGAACCAGGCGAGCCGCACGCTCACCCGCCGGGCGCGCGCCCGGCGCGGAGATCCTCGAGGAGGCGGCGCAGCTCCGCGACCTCCCGCTCGAGCGCGGCGAGGCGGTCGTCCTGTCGCCCGCTCAGACCCTCGACGCGACGGTCGAGCTGCTGCAGGACGACGTCGGTCCGGTCGAGCACCTCCTTCACGACGCGCTCGTAGAAGCCGCCCGGCCGCGTCGCGATCTGCTCCTCGAGCGACTCGAGCCGCGCGTGGCGCTCGAGGAGCTCGTCGGCCATCCCGTGGAGGTAGCGCCGGACCGCCCGGCGCCGCCGGATCCGGTCGACCACGGAGGCGGGGAGAACGCGGATCGCGACGTCGCGGAGGGCCATGACCTGCGAGTCTAGCCGGGCTTGACAGCACCGGAGCCCGAGGCGTACCGTGTCCTTCCTCGAACATACGTTCGATTCCGACGGAGGAGCGGGACGGTGACGAAGCGCTACGACCAGACGGTGGAGGTGGAGCGGGAGGCGGGGATGCCGGCGGCCTTCTCCTGGCGCGGAAGGCGGTACGAGGTCGCGGACGTGATCGGCCGATGGCGGATCGAGGGACGCTGGTGGGCCGACGGCCGCGACCGCGAGTACTGGCGGGTCGAGGCCCGCGGCGGCGCCGTCTGCGACCTCTACCTCGACCAGCGCGACGGCGGCTGGCACCTCGAGCGCCTCTGGGACTGAGGCGCGGCGGTGGGCTTCGTCCACCTGCACTGCCGCTCGTCGTTCTCGCTGAAGGACGGGGCGTTCCTCCCGGAGGCGCTCGCCCGGCGAGCGGCGGAGCTCGGGATGCCCGCCGTGGCGATGACCGACCGGGACTCGCTCCTCGGGGCGGCGCGCTTCGTCACCGCCTGCCGCGATGCCGGGGTGCGGCCGATCCTCGGGGCATGGGTCACGGTCGGCCACGACCGCGTGCTGCTGCTCGCGCGCGACGACGACGGCTACGCGAGCCTCTGCCGCCTGCTGACGCACGCGCACCTCTCGAACGAGCGCGGCGACCCGTCGGTCAGCGCCCGCGAGGTGATGGAGCGATCCGCCGGGCTCGTCTGCCTGCTCGGGCCGGAGTCGCCGGTCGGGCGGCTCGCCATCGCGGGGCGACCCGGTGCGGCCCGGGAGCGGGCACGGCCGTGGCGGGAGGCCTTCGGCCCCTGGTGCTTCGTCGAGGTGCGGGACCTGCTCGAGCCGGAGAGCGCGCGCGAGATCCGCGCGCTGCTGCGGCTCGCCGACGACACGGGCCTGCCGGCGGTGGCGACGAACGCGGTGCGCTACCTCGTCCCCGGCGACGCGTTCCTCGCCGACGCGCTCGAGTGCATGCGCGAGATCGTGCCGGTCGCCGAGCACCACGTCTCGCGCGCGAACGCCGAGGGCTGGCTGAAGCCGCCCGCGGCGATGCGCGCGCTGTTCGCGGAGCGCCCCGACCTCTGCGACGCGACGCTCCGCATCGCCGAGGCGTGCGAGGTCGACCTCGGGCTCGGGCGCGTCCACTTCCCCGAGTTCCCCGTGCCGGCCGGACGCAGCGCGACGAGCGTGCTCGCGGAGCGAGCGCACGCCGGCATCGCGCGACGCTACGGGAAGGCGACGCGCGAGGTGAGCGAGCGCCTCGACCACGAGCTCGCGCTGATCCACCGCATGGGCTACGCCGCCTACTTCCTCACGGTCGCCGACATCGTCGAGGAGGTGAAGGCGAAGGGGATCTGGTGCGCCTGCCGCGGCTCGGCGGCGGGATCCCTCGTCTGCTACCTCACGGGGATCTCCGAGGTCGACCCCGTGGAGCACGGGCTGCTGTTCGAGCGCTTCCTCAACCCGTTGCGCGACGAGCTTCCCGACATCGACCTCGACGTCGAGTCCGCTCGGCGCGAGGAGGTCTACGACCTCGTGCTGTCGCGCTACGGCGAGGATCGCGCGGCGTGCGTCACGATGGTCGACACGTTCCGCGCGCGGTCGGCGATCCGCGAGGTGGGGAAGGCGCTCGGCTACCCCGACGACGAGATCGACCGCGCGGCGAAGGCCTTCCCCCATCTCGGCGCGAACCGCGTCCGCGAGGCGATGGAGCGCCTGCCCGAGCTCCGCGACGCGAACCTCGGGCACCTCGAGCGGCTCTTCCGCGTCGTCGAGCGGCTCGACGGGTTCCCGCGGCACCTCGCGCTCCATCCGTCGGGGATCGTGCTCTCGGGCCACGACCTCGTCGACCGCGTCCCGATGGAGCGCTCCTTCCTCGGCCACCGCATGGTGCAGGCCGACAAGGACGACGTCGAGGTGCTCGGTCTCCTCAAGCTCGACGTCCTCGGGGTGCGGATGCTCTCGGCGATGCGTCACGCCGTCGACGAGATCGAGCGGGTCGAGGGGGAGCGGGTCGACCTCGATGCGATCCCGGTCGACGACCGGCCGACGTTCGAGCTGATCCGCGCCTCCGACACGATCGGGTGCTTCCAGATCGAATCACCGGGCCAGCGCGAGCTGCTCCAGAAGTTCCAGCCGACGCGGTTCGAGGACCTGATCGTCGACATCTCGCTGTTCCGACCCGGCCCGGTGAAGTCGGACATGGTGACGCCGTTCATCCGGCGGCGCCACGGGTGGGAGGCGCCGACGTACGCGCACCCCTCGCTGCGTCCGGCGCTCGGCGAGACGCACGGCGTGATCGTCTACCACGAGCAGGTGATGCGGGTCGTCGACGCGCTCACCGGGTGCGGGCTCGTCGAGGCCGATCGGATCCGCCGCCACCTCGACGACGGGGCGTTGATCGAGGCGATCCACGACGAGGTGCTCGACCGCGCCGTCGCGCGCGGGTTCGACCGCGAGCAGGCGCAGCGCATCTGGGACGCGACGCTGCAGTTCGCCTCGTTCGGGTTCTGCAAGGCGCACGCCGCGGCGTTCGCGGTTCCGACGTACCGCTCGGCGTGGCTCAAGGCGCACCATCCGGCGGCGTTCCTCGCCGGAGTCCTGACGCACGAGCCCGGGATGTACCCGCGGCGGCTGATCCTCGAGGATGCGCGCGAGCGCGGGATCCCGATCCTGCCGCTGGACGTGAACGCGAGCGCGGCCGCCTACACCGTCGAACCCGTCGGCGGGGGATCGCTCGGGATCCGGATCGGGCTCCAGGACGTGCACGGGATCTCGGAGGCGGAGATCGCCGCGATCCTCGCTGGCCGCCCGTTCGACTCGGTCGGCGACCTCCTGCGGCGTGCGGCCGTCTCGCGCCCGGTCGTGGAGCGGCTCGCGCACGCCGGCGCCTTCGACCGGCTGCCCGGCGGGACGAGGCGCGACCGCGTCTTCGCCGCGATGACCGGCGAGACCGAGCGACCGGGGGAGCAGCTCGCGCTCGCCCTCGACGGTGACCCGGCGCCGCCCGGGCTGCGCCCGTACACGGCCCGCGAGGTCGTCCGTGCGGAGCTCGAGGTCACGGGCCTCGACGCGTCGCGGCACCTGCTCTCGTTCCACGAGGCCCTGCTCGCCGATCTCGGCGTCACCCGCTCCGTCGACCTCCGGCGCCGTCGCGGCGACACGCACGTCATGGTCGCGGGCGTGAAGGTGGCGTCGCAGACGCCGGCGGTCCGCAGCGGTCAGCGGATCATCTTCCTCACCCTCGACGACGCGATCGGCCCCGTCGACGTGACGGTCTTCGAGCGGGTGCAGGAGCGGGTCGCGCGGACCGTCTTCCATTCGTTCCTGCTCGTCGTCTGGGGGCGGCTGCGGCGGACCGGCGTCGCCGGCGCGAGCGTCGTCGCCGAGGAGGTCTGGGACCTCCAGCGGCTCGCGGTGGCCCGGCGAGAGGGTAGGCTCCGCGAGGTCATGGCCGAGGGCGCGGGGCCCGCCGACGACCCGCGGCCCGGACCGCGGAAGCTCTGGCACTCGAGCGGGGGATCGGCGGGATGGTGAGCGAGGACCACGAGGACGTCGTCCCGGAGATCCCGCTCACGCGTTCGCCGCCCTCGCCCGCGCGCCTCCTGCTGCGCCGGCCGTTCATCACGCTGGTCGTCGCCGAGACCCTCGGGAACATGGGCATGTGGGCCTTCTTCCTCGGCGTCGAGGCGAAGGCCGCCTACGGGTTCGGCGCCTCGGCCTCCCAGCTCGGGCTGCTGCTCGCGGCGTACTCGCTCGTCTTCCTGCTCGCGGCGCCGGGCCTCGGGATCCTCGCGGACCGCTGGAGCCCGAAGTGGATGCTCGTCCTCGCCTACACCGCGTCGATCGGGTGCATCGCGGTCGCGCTCGTCGGCGGCTCGATGCCGTGGATGTACCTCTCCCTGGGGCTCTTCGCGGCGACCCATGCCGCGGTCTGGCCGGCACGGGGTGCGCTCGTGCCCCTGCTCGTCGACGAGCGCTACCTCGTCCAGGCGAACGGGATGGTCGGGATGGCCTGGCAGGTCCCGCTGATCGCCGGGCCGGCGCTCGCCGGGCTGCTGATCCGGCTCTGGGGGCACGGCGCGCCGTTCGTCTTCGCGGCGGCGATCACGGCGACCGGGGTGCTGACCTACCTGGCGGTGCCCGATCGCCGGAAGGAGCCGGAGGGCGCCCCCGAGCGGATCCTGCCGGATCTCGTCGCCGGCTTCGGCGAGGGGTTCGGGACGCCGGAGCTCGCGTGGATGCTCCGTCGGTCGGTCGTCGGATGGGTCGCGATGGGCCTGCTGATCACCCTCGAGCCGCTCTACGTCAAGGAGGTGCTGCGGCGCGGGCAGGAGGTGCTCGGCCTCGTCTTCTCGCTCCAGGGGACCGGAGCGCTCGTCGGTTCGATCGTGCTCGCCCGTCTCCGCGAGGGCCGGGGGCGCGAGCATCCGATGATCACCCTCGGCTTCATCGGGGGCGGCCTCGGATTCCTCCTCTACGTCGGGACGACGTCGGTCCTCACCGCGTGCATCGGCGCGACGCTCTTCGGCTTCGGGTTCACGTTCTTCACCTCGCCCGCGCAGGCGCTCGTCCAACGGGTCGCGCGGCAGCCCGGGAAGGTGACGGG
>DATLGG010000311.1:0-2208 GCA_035540615.1 Actinomycetota bacterium
GTACAGCGCGACGACCCGCTCCGCGAGGCGACGCTTCTCCTCCGCCGGATGGGCCGACCCGTCGCCGAGCCCCCGCTCCACCGCCTCGACCTCCGCCTCCGGCAGATCGGTGCAGAGGCGGAGGTAGCGGCCGATCAGCTCGTCGGGGATGCTCATCAGCTTGCCGAACTGCTCCTCGGGGGGCTCGGTCAGGCCGACGAAGTTGTCGAAGGACTTCGACATCTTGCGGACGCCGTCGGTCCCCTCGAGCAGCGGCATCGTGAACACCACCTGCGGCCGCTGGCCGTAGCGCTCCTGGACGTCGCGCCCGACCAGCAGGTTGAAGGTCTGGTCGGTCCCGCCCATCTCCACATCGGCCCGGACCGCGACGGAATCGTAGGCCTGCATGACCGGGTACAGGAACTCGACGAGGCTGATGGGCCGCCCCTCCCGGTAGCGGCCCTGGAAGTCGTCGCGCTCGAGCAGCCGTGCGACCGTCGTGGTGGCGGTGAGCTCGAGGAGGTCCGCCATCCCGAGTCCGGCGAGCCACTCCGAGTTCCGGCGCACCTCGGCCGCCTCGAGGTGGAGGACGGCGCCGGCCTGGTCGAGGTAGGTCGCGGCGTTCGCCTCGATCTCCTCCTCCCCGAGGAACGGCCGGGTCTCCGAGCGGCCGCTCGGGTCCCCCACCCGCCCGGTGAAGTCGCCGATGATCAGCACCGCGACGTGCCCGAGATCCTGGAAGGCCCGCAGCTTCCGCAGGACGACGGCGTGGCCGAGATGCAGGTCGGGGCGGGATGGGTCGATGCCGAGCTTCACGCGGAGGGGCCGGCCTTCGGCGGAGGCGCGGTCCAGACGCTTTCGCAGGTCACCCTCGGGGATCACGTCCGCCGCCCCCACGAGCAGGCGCTCGAGCTGCTCGTCGGACGGCGCGAACATGTCGCGGATGCTACCAAGAGGCGCCGGAACCCGTGGGTATACTCGAGCGGCGATGTCGCCTCCTTCCCCGTTCGGGCGAGCCGCCAGGTTCGCCGTACTCGTGCTCTCGCTCGCCTCGGTGGCGACCGCCTGTCGGATGCCGAACCTCGACATCCCGCTGGAAGCGCGCCCCCTACCGCAGAACTCGGTGATCTACGCCGCGGACGGCACCCGGATCACGACCCTGCATGCCGAGGAGGACCGGGTGATCCTGCCGCTCGAGCGCATCCCGAAGGTCGTCCAGGACGCCGTGATCGCCGTCGAGGACCAGCGCTTCTGGACCCACCGCGGGGTGGACCTGCGCGCGATGCTGCGAGCCGCCGTCGTGAACGCATCGGAGGGCAGGATCGTCGAGGGAGGGTCCACGATCACGCAGCAGTACGTCAAGAACGCGATCCTCGGCTCGGAGCGGACCCTCGACCGCAAGGTCCGTGAAGCGACCGTGGCGTGGAGGCTCGAGCGGACGCTTTCCAAGGCCGAGATCCTCGAGCGCTACCTCAACACGATCTACTTCGGGAACGGCGCCTACGGCGTGCAGTCGGCGGCCCGGCGGTACTTCTCGAAGCGGGGCGCCGACCTCCGCCTCCGCGAGGCGGCGCTGCTCGCGGGCCTGATCGCGGGCCCCGAGCGGTACGACCCCTTCGAGGCGCCCGCCGCGGCGCTCCAGCGGCGGAACCTCGTCCTCGACCGCATGCTCGCGCAGGGGATGATCGCTCCGCAGGCGCACGCGGAGGCCGTGGCCTCGCCGCTCGGCCTCGAGCCTCCCGCTCCGCGCGAGCGGTACCCGGCCGCGCACTTCGTGGAGTTCGTGAAGAAGCGGATCCTCTCCGACGAGCGCTTCGGCGCCACGAGGGAGGACCGCTACAACGCGTTGTTCAAGGGGGGGCTGCGGATCCACACGACCGTCGATCCGCGCCTGCAGCGCGCCGCGGACGAGGCGGTGAACGGCATCCTCAGCCAGAAGGGCGACCCGCACGGGGCCCTGACGGCGATCGACCCGCGCACGGGCCGGATCGTCGCGATGGTCGGCGGGCGGGACTTCTTCGCGAAGCGGAAGCGGAACCCGGTCGCCCGGGTCAACCTCGCGACCGGTGACGGCGGCACCGGCCGTCAAGCCGGCTCTTCGTTCAAGCCGTTCGCGCTCGTCGCGGCGCTCGAGAACGGGATGTCTCCGAAGAAGCGCTACCCCGGGGGGTCCTCGATCGCCATCCCGATGGCGCATGGCTCACCCTGGCTCGTGCGCAACTACGAGGG
>DATLGG010000312.1:0-2125 GCA_035540615.1 Actinomycetota bacterium
ACACGGCGTCGGCGCGCGAGACGGCGCCGGGGCGGCGGCGGCAGGGAACGGGGCGCCGCAGAGTGCCACCAGCAGCGTGGCCGACGCCAGGACCACCGAGCGCTTGTTCACCTGGAGTGGATTCGGCGCGTGCCCCGGAGACTCCTGCGAGCTGGAGCCCGCCATCTTCCGCCGCTGTCTGTACCCTCGTCGCGGAGGGGTCTGGGCGCCTGGTGGGCCCCCCGGTCTTCAAAACCGGTGAGCGGGCGGAAGCCCGCTGGCGGGTTCGATTCCCGTCCCCCTCCGCTCCGACGGCCGGCTGCTACTTGGCCTGTCGAACGACCCGCTCGAGGCTCGCGAGCAGACGGTCGTAGCGACGCTCGAGCGCGGTCACGCGTTTCGCCAATTCACGATCCCCCGTCCCGCGCGTCGTGCCTGTGCCGCCACCCTGGCGACGCTGTCGCTGCGAGACGACGCCGTGAGCGGCGCTGCGATGCCGACCGAGCCCGGCGGGATGTGCGGCCTTGAACCCGCATGTGGGACACACGAGGTTGCGGCCTCGTGCGGATGTGGACTTCCGTCGTTGTGCCATACCGCCAGCGTACCGGACGGAAGAGGCCCGGGCGGGATGTCCCGCCCGGGCCTCCGGGTGTTCGTTGGGCGTCGCTGCTACTTCACGTAGAAGTAGATCGACTGTGCCGCCGGGACGTTCAGCCACGCGCCCGCCAGCGCGTAGCGCGTGCCCGCCGGGATCTGGCCCGTTTCCTCCGTACCCGCGGACTCCGACATGCCGGTGAGGTTGCAGTTGGCGTCGTAGAAGTACAGGTCGAGGTCGTAGTCGAGGCTGCCGTTGGCGTCCGTGACCGTCATCTCCTTGCCCGCGAGCCCGGCAGGGACCTTCGTCACCCACCCGTCGAGGCCGTTGAGGCGCGGGGAGTACTCGCAGTTCTCCTCGAAGTCGGTCTTGGTAACGCCCACACCGGCCTCGTAGACCAGCGGGTTCGGACCGGTCAGCTTCCCGGCCGCGAGGAAGGTGCCCTTGTCGGTCACACCGAGCTCGGGCACGTGGAAGATGTCGAGGCCGCCCGAGCTCGCCATGTCCGTGGCGAACACGTATCCGGGGTGGCGCTCCTGCCACATCTTCGCCGCCCAGTTGTTGCGGCCCGGCAGCTTCATCCGCGCGATCGTGCGCGACCCGACGTTCGTCACCGCGCCGAGGCCGGCCGCGTTGTAGCCCGCGGTCAGACCCGAGTAGTCGATCACGTGGATCCCGTCGGTGTACCAGCCGATCGCCATCGTGTAGCCGTCCGGGTTGATCCGGAACACGTGGGCCGTGGAGACCAAGCCCGCGCCGCCGGCCTGGTCGCAGGTGATCGACGAGCCGACGCAGTCGTCCCAGATCGCGCCGACTCGCACCGGCCGCGTCTCGTTGCGGATGTCGTACACGTACGCGGGACCGCCCGGGGAGGCACCGGCCGCGCCGCCACCGACCTCATCGCTGACGAGGAGGAAGTTCCCGTCCGGCGTGGGGTCAGACTGGTGCGAGATCGTGATGCCCTCGTTCGGGATCACCGACACGAGGGTCGGCGCCGCCGGGTTCTCCGTGTTGAGGATGTAGGTCAGGGAGACGGCGGCCGCGTACGCCCGGCTCCCATCGGCGTTGAACGTGATGTCGTGCGGCGAGTGGGGTCCGAACTTGAACTCCGTCGCGAGCTTCGGCGAGGAGGGGTTCGACACGTCCCACACCGGGATGTTGCCCAGGCCGGTGTGCGCTAGATCGGAGTCGGAGAGGTACACGAACGGCTTCGTCGGGTGCACGGTCTGGTTGTGCGAACCCCGCCCGTAGGGGAGCGCGGAGAGGTAGACCGGCTCGCGCGGGTTGGAGAAGTCGAGCACCGCGGTGCCGTTGAACGTCGCGTCGCTCATCCCCGGACGCTGGCACCTGCCGGTGCCGCCGTCCTGCGCGATGAACAGCAGGCCGTGGCCGACCTGGATGTCGCCCTGGCTCGCGGAGCAGGGGCCGGTCTTGACCAGCACGGGGTCACGCGGGTTCGTGATGTCGACGATCCGCGTCGCGGGGCCGTAGCCGCCGACGACGGCGAAGTCGCGCACCTCACGCTCGTACATCGGGTTGCCGTTCTCATCC
>DATLGG010000313.1:0-14656 GCA_035540615.1 Actinomycetota bacterium
GAGTACGACAAGGCCGAGGCGATGCTCGAGGCCTACCGCCACGCCACCGAGATCGAGCGCAAGGGCGCGGTGATGTTCGGCAACGAGATGATCGACGAGGCGAGCCGCAAGATGGCCGAGCAGCTCGCCGCGCGCGGCGCCGCGGCCGGCCTGAGCCCGCAGAAGACCTGGGACGACTTCAAGGAGGAGTGGCAGGCGTGATCGAGCTCACCGAGGACCAGCAGGCGATCGTCGACGCGGTCCGCGAGTTCGTCGAGCAGGAGGTCATCCCCGTCGCCGACGAGATGGAGCACCGCGACGAGTTCCCCGACAAGATCGTCGAGCAGCTCAAAGAGATGGGGCTGTTCGGGCTCACGATCCCCGAGGAGTTCGGCGGCTCCGGCATGGACACGATGACCTACGCGCTCGTCGTCGCCGAGCTCTCCCGCGGCTGGATGTCGATCTCCGGCGTGCTCAACACCCACTTCATGGCCGCCTACCTGCTTAACAAGCACGGCACCGACGAGCAGAAGCAGCGCTGGCTGCCGAAGATGGCGACCGGCGAGCTGCGCGCCGCGTACTCGATGTCGGAGCCCGGCGCCGGCTCCGACGTCCAGGCGATCACCACCCGCGCCGAGCGCGACGGCGACGACTACGTCGTGAACGGCACCAAGATGTGGGTGACCAACGGCCTCCGCGCCGGCCTCGTCGTCACACTCGTGAAGACCGACCCCGACGCCGATCCCCCCGCCAAAGGCATGTCGCTCCTCTACGTCGAGAAGGAGCCGAACGCCGAGCGCTTCGAGGGCATCACGGTCCCGCCCAACATCCAGAAGATGGGCTACAAGGGCGTCGAGACCACCGAGCTCGTCTTCGAGAACCACCGCGTCCCCGCCGCCAACCTCCTCGGCGAGGAGGAGGGGAAAGGCTTCTACCAGGTGATGGACGGGATCGAGGTCGGGCGCGTGAACGTTTCGGGCCGCGCCGTGGGGCTCGCCACGCGCGCGTTCGAGGAGGCGATCCGCTACGCCCAGACCCGCGAGGCGTTCGGCAAGCCGATCGCGAAGCACCAGGGGATCCAGTTCAAGCTCGCGCAGATGGGCACGAAGCTCGAGGCGATGCGCCTGATGCTGCTCTCGGCCGCGAAGAAGAAGGCCTCCGGCGAGCGGTCCGACCTCGAGGCCGGGATGGCGAAGCTCTTCTGCTCGGAGATGTGCAAGGAGGTCGTCGAGGACGCGCTCCGCATCCACGGCGGCTACGGCTACAGCGCCGAGTACACCGTGGAGCGCCTCTACCGCGAGGCGCCGTTCCTGCTCATCGGTGAGGGCACCAGCGAGATCCAGCAGGTGATCATCGCCCGCCAGCTCCTCGAACGCTTCAAGATCCAGGCCTAGGAGGCCGGGCGCCAGTTCTCGCGGTACCAGTCGGCGGTCCGGCGCAGGCCCTCCTCGAGGTCCACCTTCGGGTCGAAGCCGAGCATGCGGCGGATCTTCGAGATGTCGACGCTCGTACGGTAGGCCTCACCGGGGCGGCGCCCCTCGAAGCGGATCTCGACGTCGGCGCCGACCACGTTGCGGACGAGCTCGGCCACGTCCCTGATCGGAGTCTCGACGCCCGTCGCCACCTGGAACACCTCGCCGGCCAGCTCGTCGGCGTCCATCGCGCGCACGATCGCATCGCAGAGGTCGTCGACGTAGATGAAGTCGCGGGTCTGGCTGCCGTCGCCGTAGATCGTGATGTCCTCACCCGTGAGGCACTTCATGATGAAGCTCGGAACGGCGGTCCACGTCTTGCGGGCCGAGTGGGGGCCGTAGACGTTGGAGAACCGCAGCGCCGCCGTGCGCATCCCGAAGGCCGACGCGTAGGCGTGGCAGTAGGCCTCGCCCCCGAGCTTCCCGGCGCCGTAGGGGGACAGCGGCCGCGGGACGACCTCCTCGTGGATCGGCGGCTCGACGTCCCCGGCGGCAGCGCCCGTCGAGGCGAAGACCAGGCGCTCGACCCCGGCCCGCCGGCAGGCCTCGAGGACGCGGAAGGTCGTGGCGAGGTTCCCCTCGAAGTCCGTGACGGGGTCCTCCACCGAAGGCGCCACCCCGGTCTCGCTGGCGAGGTGAACGACCGCGTCGACGCCCTCGAGCGCCGGGTCCATCACGGCAGGGTCGGCGCAGTCGCCGATCGTCACCTCCGCGGCTCCCTCTGGTATCCGCGAGACGTCCCCCTTGCGGAGGTCGTCCACGACGCGGATCTCGAGGTCCCGCTCGGCGAGGATCCGGACGAGGTTCGCCCCGATGAAGCCGCAGCCACCGGTGATCAGCACTCGTCGGACGTCGGGCATCGCCAGCCTTCCTTCGGGAGGGAGCGGCTAGGGTATCATCACGCCGTTCCGCGACCGGAGGCATCCTGACCGGCCCCATGAACATCCTCCGCATCATCGGCTTCCTCGTCGCCCTGCTCCTCGTGGTGCAGGCGATCCGGCGCTACCGTCGCCGCTCGCTCCGGCTGCCCGACACGGCGATCATGCTGCTGCTGGCGGCCGGTCTCGCGACCCTGTCGATCGCACCGGCCCTGATCGACCCGGTGCTCCGCGTCCTCGGCTTCCCGCCGGGGAACGCGCGGCGGGTCATCGGCGTCCTCGTCGTCTCAGGGATCCTCACGTACATCCTGCTGTTCCGCTCGTTCGCGAAGACGGACCGGCTGGAGCAGACCCTCGGCACCTACGCCGACCGCGTCGCGGCACGGGAGTTCATCCGCGAGTACGGCCACCCCCAGCCCCCGGCCGACCGGAAGAAGCTGGCGGTCGTGATCCCGGCGCTCAACGAGGAGACGAGCCTCCCGGGGGTCATGAAGGACGTCGCGACCGAGGTCGAAGGGATGGAGGTCGAGATCGTCGTCGTCTCCGACGGCTCGGTCGACAAGACGGAGCAGGTCGCCGAGGAGCACGGAGCGCTCGTCGTGCGTCGGGACCTGCGACGCGGCCAGGGCGCCGCCGTCCGCCTCGGCTACCACATGGCGCTTCAGCGCGGGGCCGACATCGTCGCCACCGTCGACGCCGACGGCCAGTACGACCCGCTCGAGCTTCCGCAGCTCGTCCGTCCCATCCTCGACGGCGAGGCCGACGTGGCCCACGGCTCGCGGATGCTGGGGGAGTACGCGAAGCCGATCTTCGGACGGTCGCAGGGGGTTCGGGTGTTCGCCTGGCTCACGACCCGCATGGCGGGGCATCGCATCACCGATCCCGCGAGCGGGTTCCGCGCCTTCAGCGCCGAGGCCCTCCGACAGCTCGAGTTCCGGGAGAACCAGTTCCACGCGAGCGAGGTCACCGTCGCGGCCGCGAAGGCGGGTCTGCGGGTGAAGGAGGTGCCGTGCACCTTCCGCGAGCGTCACTCGGGGAACAGCAAGAAGCCGCCGCTCCTGCGCTACGGATGGGGCTATGCCCGGAGCCTGATCCGCACCTGGCTCGGCTGAGCCTCAGACCTTCTCGCCAGGCTGGACGTCCTTCAGGAGGCCGTCCTTCCAGTTGTGGCTCGGGTAGAGGAGCCGGCGGCTGACGCGATCGGCGTGCTGCTTCACCGTCGCGAGCAGGCCGTCGATCAGCGTCTCGGAGAGGAGGTACGGCTGAAGCCCGAGGTCGAGGAGCTTCGTGTGCTTCGCGTTGTAGTAGTGCTCCTCGAGCTCCACGCGCGGGTTCGGCACGTTCTCGATCATCGGCTCCCACCCGAGTTTCCGGGCGCCGTCGGCGACCTTCTCCGCGAGCTCGCCCACCGAGAACTGCTCGGTGAACTGGTTGAAGACCTCGTAGGTCCCCATCTCGGGCGGGTTGTTGCAGGCGATCTCGACGCACTGCAGCGTGTCGCGGATGTCGAGGAAGCCGCGCGTCTGGCCGCCCTTGCCGTAGACCGTGATGGGGTGGTCGATCGCCGCCTGCACGCAGAAGCGGTTCAGCGCCGTCCCCCAGACGTCGTCGTAGTCGAACCGCGTCTGCAGGCGAGGGTCGAGCGCCGTCTCGTCGGTGTGCACCCCGTAGACGACGCCCTGGTTGAGATCGGTGGAGCGGAGGCCCCAGGCGCGGCAGACGAACTCGATGTTGTGCGAGTCGTGCACCTTCGACAGGTGGTAGAAGCTCGGCGGCTTCTTCGGGTAGAGCACCACGTCCTTGCGGCCGTTGTGCTCGATCTCGATGAACCCCTCCTCGATGTCGATGTTCGGCGTCCCGTACTCGCCCATCGTCCCGAGCTTGACCAGGTGGGCCTCGGGCGTGAGGTCCTTCATCGCGTAGAGGATGTTGAGCGTGCCCACCACGTTGTTCACCTGCGTCTCGACCGCGTGACGGCGGGAGAGCATCGAGAACGGGGCGGCGCGATGCTCGGCGTAGTGGACGATCGACTCGGGATCGAAGTCCTTCCAGACGTGCTCGAGGAAGTCCCACTCGGTGATGTCGCCGATGTACATCTCGATCCGGCCCCGGCCGAGCTCGTTCCACACCCGGACGCGGTCGTGGAGCGGGGCGATCGGGATCAGGGAGTCCGCGCCGATCTCCTGGTCCCAGAGGCGCCGGTGGAAGCTGTCGACCACGGCCACGTCGTGCCCCTTGTTCGACAGGTACATGGCCGTCGGCCAGCCCAGGTAGCCGTCACCGCCCAGGATCAGGATCTTCATAGGCGTGGATGATATCTTCCGGCGAGCCGCCCTGACCACCCTGGAGGACCCGATGGGCACCGCGCGCGAGTTCGGCCGATTCCTCGAGGATTTCGAGGTCGGCGACGTCTACAAGCACTGGCCGGGCAAGACGATCACGGAGGCCGACGACCACCTGTTCTGCCTGATCACGATGAACCACCACCCGCTCCACCTCGACGCGAACTACGCCGAGACGCAGACGCAGTTCAAGCGGAACGTGGTCGTCGGGAACCTGGTGTACTCGCTGGCCCTCGGGATGTCGGTCCCGGACGTCTCCGGCCGGGCGATCGCGAACCTCGAGGTGGAGTCGCTCCAGCACAAGGCGCCGATGTTCCACGGGGACACGCTGTACGCGGAGACGACGGTCGTGGACAAGCGGGGGTCGTCCTCCAAGCCGGATCGGGGCGTCGTGACCGTGGAGACCCGCGGCTACAACCAGGACGGGACGGAGGTCGTCTTCTTCCGCCGCAAGGTGATGATCCCGAAGCGCGGGTCGACCGAGGAACAGCCCGGTCGCCCGACGCCGCAGGCCTAGCGTCGCAGAGGGAAGCGCGCTTCCGCCACGGTTTCCCCGTCGATCCGCAGGATCCGCAGCGTTCCACCGGCCGCCTCGCAGAGGCGGCTCGCGACGAAGAGCCCGAGGCCCATCCCGCCGCGCTCGCGCGTCGTCGACATGTCCTCCTGGACGAACGGACGGAACAGCGCCGGATCGACGTCGGTCCCGCCGGCGTCCCGGACCCGCAGGACGCCTTCGCCCCCCTCGCGGCGGGCCTCGATCGAGACCGGCCGCCGCCCATGCCGGAGGGCGTTCGCGGTCAGCTCGTACGCGACGCGCGTCAGGTGACGCTCGGGGATCGTGGGCCAGTCCTCGTCCCGGAGATCGAGCCGGTCCGGCGTCTCCTCGAGCTTCCTGCTGGCGTCCCGCACGGCTCGGGCGGGGTTCGCCTGGGGGTTCCCGTCGCCCGGGTCGCCGATCAGCTCGAGTCCCTCGATCAGGTGCTCGAGCTGGTCACCGCGGCGCAGGGCGGAGCGGACGAGCGCGGCGACGTCCTCGCGCGGCACGACCTGCTCCACCGTCCGAAGGGCGCCCGACATCACGGTCAGTGGTGTCCGGAGCTCATGCGCCAGCACGTGGACGAACTCCTCGCGCATGCGCGCGAGCCGCTCGGCCTCGCCACGTCGCTGCCGCTCCTCCCCGAGGAGACGCCGGAGGTCGTCGAGCACGTGGGGGAGGATCCGGTCGTCGATCGGTCCCTCGCCGGCGTGGGCGCTGCGGACGGCTGCCGCCAGGTCGTCGATCGCCGTCCCCTTCACGACGTAGCCCGCGGCGCCCGCCGCGAGCATCTCACGGACCGTCTCGGCATCTTCGTGTGCCGTCAGCGCGATCACGCGCGTGGCCGGATGCCGCAGGTGGATCGCGCTCGTCGCCTCGACGCCGTTCCCGTCGGGCATCTGGACGTCCATGAGGATGACGTCTGGGACGAGGTCGTCGGCCTGCCGCAGCGCCTGGGCGCCCGACCCGGCCTCGCCGACGACGTCGATGCGCTCGTCGAAGGACAGCGCCCGCCGCAGGGCCGCTCGGCTCTCGGCGGCGTCGTCGACGACGAGAACCCTGATCCGGGCTGCTCCGTTCCCGACCATCCCGTGCAACCTCCTGCCCCTACTATCGGGCCTTCCGGGCGCACGACGGAGGGGGGAGTGCGGCCTACCCCCACCCGGGGGACCCTGCGAGGATGGGAGGCATGAGCGAGACACTCGATGGCATCGCCAGGGAGGTCGTGACCTGCACGCGGTGCCCGCGGCTCGTGGCCTGGCGCGAGGAGGCTGCGCGCCGGCCGCCGAAGCGCTACGAGGGGGAGCGCTACTGGGCCCGCCCGCTCCCCGGGTTCGGCGATCCCCGCGCGCGGATCCTGGTCGTCGGCCTCGCCCCGGCGGCGCACGGCGGGAACCGGACCGGGCGCATCTTCACCGGCGACCGCTCCGGTGACTTCCTCTTCGCCTCGCTCCACCGCACCGGCTACGCCAACCAGCCCACCTCGACGCACCGCGACGACGGCCTCCGCCTGCGGGACGTCTACATCGCGGCGGTGAATCGCTGCGCCCCGCCGGGGAACCGGCCGACGCCCGAGGAGCGCGACAACTGCCTGCCGTACCTCGTCCGTGAGCTACGGGCCCTGCCGAACGTCCGGTGCATCGTCTGCCTCGGCATGTTCGCCTGGAACGGCGCGATCCGCGCGCTGGCCGCCCTCGGGCACCCGCTGCCGAGGCCGAGGCCCGTGTTCGGGCACGTCGCGGACGTCCAGGTCGGTCCGTACCGGCTCGTCGGCTGCTACCACCCGAGCCAGCAGAACACCTTCACGGGCGTCCTCACCGAGCAGATGCTCGACGACGTCTTCGCCCGCGCCTGCTCCTGAGGGGGCGTTGTCGGGGGCCGGGCGTATCCTTGCTCCCGTGAGCCACCACCGCATGCTGATCCCGGACCCGGACGCTCCTCCCGTGACGAAGGCTTCCCTCCGGCGCGTCGCCCGCACGTTCTCGCCGTACAGGGGGCGCATCGCGCTCGTCGGGATCGCGATCCTCGTCACCTCGACGCTCGGGGTCATCAACCCGATCCTCATCAAGATCCTGTTCGACCGCGCGCTCTTCTGCGCCGAGGGCTGCGTGAACCTCGACCTGCTCTACGGGCTCGTCGCCCTGATGGTCGCGATCCCCGTGGTCTCGGGCGTGATCGGGATCGGCCAGACCTACCTCTCGAACCTCGTCGGTCAGCGCGTGATGCAGGACCTCCGCAACGGGCTGTACGCGCATCTGCAGCGGATGTCCCTGCGGTTCTTCACGGCCACGCGGACCGGGGAGATCCAGTCGCGGCTGTCGAACGACGTCGCGGGCGTGCAGTCGGTCGTGACCGATACCGCGTCCAGCCTGCTGGCGAACGTCGTGATCGTGATCTCGACGGTGGCGGCGATGGCGATCCTCTCGTGGCAGCTCACCCTGCTCTCGCTCGGCATGCTGCCGTTCTTCTTCTGGCTCACGTACCGGGTCGGGAAGGCACGGCGTGAGGTCGCGGCCTCAACGCAGAAGAGCTTCGCGGACCTCTCGGCGATCACCGAGGAGACCTTGTCGGTCTCGGGGATCCTCCTGTCGAAGGCGTTCGGGCGGCAGCAGCACGAGACGGAGCGCTTCCGGTCGGAGAACCGGCGCCTCGCCGGTCTGCAGATCCGCCAGCAGATGATCGGGCGCTCGTTCTTCGCCACGATCCAGATCTTCTTCTCGGTGACCCCCGCGCTCGTCTACCTCGTCGCCGGGATCGTCATCGCGGGGAACCCCGCGGGAGCCGGACTCACGGCAGGGACGATCGTGGCGTTCACCACGCTCCAGTCGCGCCTGTTCTTCCCCGTCGGGCAGATGCTCCAGGTGGGCGTCGAGGTGCAGAGCGCGATGGCGTTGTTCGACCGGATCTTCGAGTACCTCGACATGGAGCACGAGATCCAGGACGCTCCCGACGCGGTCGAGGTGCCGAAGGACACGGTCGAGGGCCGGGTCCGGTTCCGCGACGTGAGCTTCCGCTACGGGGAGCAGTGGACGCTCCGCGACATCGACCTCGAGATCGAGCCGGGCCAGCTCGCGGCGCTCGTCGGACCGAGCGGCGCCGGGAAGACGACGATGACCTACCTCGTCCCGCGCTTCTACGACGTCCAGGAGGGCGCGGTCGAGATCGACGGGAAGGACGTGCGGGGGATCAAGCTCGAGAGCCTGGGCGAGATCGTCGGCATGGTCACGCAGGAGACGTACCTGTTCCATTCGACGGTCGCGGAGAACCTCCGCTACGGGAACCCGGCCGCCACCGACGCCGAGCTCGAGACGGCGGCTCGTGCCGCTTTCATCCACGACCGCATCGTGGAGCTGACGGATGGCTACGACACCGTGGTCGGGGAACGCGGCTACAAGCTCTCCGGGGGGGAGAAGCAGCGCCTCGCGATCGCGCGGGTGATCCTCAAGGACCCCGCGATCCTGATCCTCGACGAGGCGACCTCCTCGCTCGACACGACCTCGGAGCGGCTCGTCCAGGAGGCCCTCCGTCCCCTCATGGCGGGGCGCACCACGATCGCGATCGCCCACCGCCTGTCGACGATCCTGGCCGCCGACGTCATCTTCGTGGTCGACCGGGGCCGGATCGTGGAGCGAGGGACGCACGAGGACCTGCTCCGTCGGAGCGGGCTCTACGCGCGCCTCTACCAGCAGCAGTTCCACGGCGGGGAGGTAGAGGCCGAGTGCGAGGACGGGGTCGTGCTCGCGAGCGGCGAGGTCGTTCGCCGCTAGTGCCACCCGAGCTCGTCGAGACCGACGACCTGACGGCCGCGGCGCTCGCGCTGTTCGTCGAGGCGGACCCTCGCAGGATCGTCCTCGCCGGCGGCGAGACGCCTCGCCCCGTCTACGAGCGCCTGCGCGAGGTGGATCATCCCTGGGCCGAGACCCACGTGCTCATGGGGGACGAGCGCTGCGTGCCGCTGGATCACCCCGCGTCGAACTTCGGGATGGCGAGGGAGGCGCTCCTCGCCCACGTCCCGGCGGTGGCCCACCCGATGCCGGTCGGCTCCTGCGACCCTGGCGCCTACGAAAGCGTCGTCCGGGACGCGCTGGGCGATCCTCCGCGGGTCGACCTCGCGTTCCTCGGCATCGGCGAGGACGGCCACACGGCGTCGCTGTTCCCCGGCGACCCCGCCCTCGCGGAAACGGAACGACTCGTCGTCCGGGTCGACCGGCCGGACCATCCACGGCTCACGCTGACGCTTCCGGTCCTGTCGTCGGCGCGGCTCGCCATCTTCCTGGTCGACGGCCCGTCGAAGGGCGTGGCGATGCGGCGACTGCTCGCCGGGGAGGAAATTCCGGCATCGCGCGTGCGGGCGGAGCGGGTCCTCGTGCTGGCGACGCCGCGCGTCACCCGAGGGTGACGCCGATCAGCCGGCCGACCCAGTAGGTCACGAGCGCGGCCCCGCCGCCGATCGCGAGCATGCGGAGCCCGGAGGTCAGCCAGGGCCGACCCGTGAACCGCGTCATCGCCGCTCCGAGCGTGAAGAGGGCGGCGAGGGAGAGGACGATCGCCGCGACCGTGGCCGCGAACCCGGATGCGACGAGGAACGGCAGCAGCGGCGTGAACGCTCCGAGGGAGAACGCCGTGAACGAGGAGATCGCCGCCCCCCATGGGGATCCGAGCTCGGTGGGGTCGAGCCCGAGCTCCTCCTTCGCGTGCACCTCGAGGGCGACGCGGGGGTCCTTCATCAGCGCCGCAGCCGTCTCCGACGCGAGGTCCGGTGGGATGCCTCGCGCCCGCAGGATCTCCGCCAGCTCGTCGCGCTCCCCGTCCGGGTCCATCGCCAGCTCGTGCGCCTCGAGGTGGATCAGCCGCTCGAACAGCTCGCGCTGAACGCGCATCGAGATGTACTCGCCCGCGCCCATCGAGAAGGCTCCCGCGAGGAGCCCGGCGACCCCGGCGAGGACGATCACCTCCGGGGCGAGGCCGGCGCCCGCGACGCCCATGATGAGCGAGAGGTTCGAGACGAGCCCGTCGTTCGCCCCGAAGATCGCCGCCCGGAGCGCGCCGCTGCGCCCGCCGATGATGTGCTCGATCTCCCCCTCCGCCGGGACCGGGCCCTGATGGGGCACGATCTCGGGCGCGCGCCGGTCGGTGGACGCCCTCATGCGTCGCCGTCGTTGCGCTGCTCGCGCAGGAAGCGTTCGAGCTCTGCTGCGAGCGCCTCGCCGCTCGGGACCTCGAAGTCCGTCCCGCCGACGCCCTCCTCGAGGCGCTGGACGTACGCCTGGAGCTCCGCGTTCTCCTCGATCATCGTCGCGACCTGGGCCTCCCACGTAGCGGCGGCCCGCGCGAGCGTGTCGGTCTCGACCGTCGTGCCGAGGTAGACCGACAGCTTCTGGACGAGGGCGAGGGCCGCCTTCGGGTTCGTGCCCGCCGGGAGGTAGTGCGGGACCGCCGCCCACAACGAGACGGAGTCGAGCCCCGCGCGTGCCGCCGCGTCCTGGAGCACCCCGACGATGCCGGTCGGGCCCTCGTACCGGGATGGGACGACGCCGAGACGCGCCGCCGTCTCCTCGTCGGCCGCGGTCCCGGCGACGGGGGGCGGGACGCTGTGCGGGACGTCCGCGAGGAAGGCGCCCAGCGTGACCAGGCTCCTCGCCCCGAGCGCCTGCGCCGTCTCGACGATCGTCGACGAGAAGCTCCGCCACCGCACGTTCGGCTCGATCCCGAGCAGGACCGCCATCTCGCGCTCGGGGAGCGAAGCGTGGAAGAAGTCGTTCTCCGGCCACTCGATCCGGCGCGTGACGCCGCCCTCGAGTCGGACGGTCGGCCGGGTCACCTGGAAGTCGTAGAACGGCTCGGGATCGATGCCGGCGAAGCGGCGGGCCCCCCACCGGTCGCGCAGGTACGCGGCCGCGGTCGTGGCCGCGTCGCCCCCGTCGTTCCACCCGTGGAAGGCACAGAGCAGGGTCCCGCCGTCGAGGTGGGGGCGCCACTCGAAGCGCACCGCGTCGGTCATGCCTCCATCCTCCCCCGGTCGGGCCCGGGTGTCATCCTCGGGCGCCGGCGCGGATCTCCTCGCGGACCCGCTCCGTCAGCCGGTCGAGAGCCTCGGTGCGGCGAACCGCCAGCGGGTCGGCGTCGAGCGCTCGGAGCGCTTGCGGGAGCCAGTCGCGCTCACGGCGGAACCGGTCGCGTGCGGCGGCGAGGCTGTGGTCGCCGACGATCGCGCCGTCCCGCATCACCTCGACCAGCAGCGGCTCACCTCCCGTCGGGGCCGGCTCGTGCATCAGTCCGACGACGTCCCCGCCGGAAGTCCGCCAGACCTGCTTGCGCCCCGGAAGGGTGGCCTTCCCCGTCGAGAGCTTCACCACCGGCCGCCCCTCGTACTCGACGAGCTTGTAGACGCTGTCGAGGTACGGCGCGTCCGACGCGACCCCGACCTTCGACCCGATGCCGAAGGCGTCGATCGGGGCCGACGCGAGGTCCGCGACGCGATGCTCGTCGAGCCCGCCGCTGGCGATGATCCGGACCTCGCGCAGGCCGGCCGCGTCGAGCGCCTCGCGCGCGTCCCTGGCCAGCACGGCCAGGTCCCCGCTGTCGAGACGGATCGCGGCGAGTCGCAGGCCTCGGCCTTCGAGCTCGCGGCCGACCTCGATCGCGGTCCGGACGCCGCGCGCGGTGTCGTAGGTGTCGACGAGCAGCACGACCGAGTCGGGGAAGTCCTCCGCGAACGCTCGGAACGCCGCTTCCTCCGACACGAACGCCTCGATGTAGGAGTGAGCCATCGTCCCGGTCGCCCGCAGGCCGAGGAGCCGCGCTGCCTCGACGTTGCTCGTGGCGGCGAACCCGGCGATCGCCGTGGCGCGAGCGACCGCCATCCCCGCGTCCACCCCGTGCACGCGTCGGAAGGAGAAATCGACCATCTCGCGGTCCGGCGCCGCCAGGACGCATCTCGCGGCCTTCGACGCCACGGCGGTCTGGTAGGTGATCTGGTTCAGCAGGAAGGACTCCGCGAGCTGCGCCTCGGGGAGGGGAGCGGTGACCTCCAGCAGGGGGGCGTTCGGGAAGACGACCCGGCCCTCGGGAACGGCCCGGACCTCTCCGGTGAAGCGGAGGTCGCGGAACCGGTCGAGGACGTCGTCGGGGTAGCCGTGCGTCCCGCGGAGGTAGGCGAGATCCTCCTCCTCGAAGCGGAGGTCGCGGAGCCACTCGAGCGCGGGCCCGAGCCCGGAGGCGACGAAGAAGCCCCAGCCGCGCGGGAGCCCGCGGATGAACAGGCTGAAGGTCGCGGGGCCCGTCATGCCGCGCTGGAGGTAGCTCGCGGCCATGTTCAGCTCATAGAGGTCCGTGAGCAGCGCCCTCCCCATGCGGGCGAGGATACCGCCTGCCGTAGATGGCAGGATGTGAGCGTGCCGGGTGAGCGCAGGAAGCCACCGCCGAAGCGCGAGCGTCCGCGCGACGAGCTCGGGCGTCCGCTCCCGTGGGGTTCGGAGAACCGCCTGCAGATGGAGGACTTCGACGCGCTGCCGGTGGCCGAGAACCATCGGCTCGGGATCGAACACTTCAACGCGCGCCGCTTCTTCCCCGCGCACGAGGCGTGGGAGACTGCCTGGAAGCAGTCGCGAGGGACGCCGGACGAGGAGTTCTACAAGGGGCTCTCCCAGCTCGGCGCGGGGTACGTCCACTTCTCCCGCGGCAACCTCCACGGCACGCACACGCTGATCCGGCGCGCGACGAGCCGCCTGCGCCGGTACGCGCCCGTCCACGGGCGCATCGACCTCGCGGCGCTCGTCGAGCAGGTCGAGGAGCAGGCGGCGACCGTCGAACGCTCGGCCGCCTCGGGGGAGGGGATGCCGCCGCTCGACCCCCCACGGATCGCAGCGGGTACCATCGACCCGTGACCCGTCGCCTCATGGTGAAGATCGCCGGCGAGATCGGCACGAAGTCGCCGCGCACCCGCCGCCGGTTCCTGCGGATCCTCGCCGGGAACGTCCGTGCGGCGCTCGATGTGGCCGGGGTGGAGGGGGACGTCGAGCAGCGGTGGAGCCGCCTGTTCGTCACGACGGACCGTCCGACGGAGGCGCGGGAGGCGCTCGCCGGCGTATTCGGGATCCACTCGATCAGCGAGGTCGCCGTGGTTCGGTTCCGCGACCTCGACGATCTCGTCGCGAGCCTGAGCGACCTCTACCGGGACCGCGTAACGGGCCGGACGTTCGCGGTCCGCGCGCGACGCTCCGGCGAGCCGTCGTTCCGCTCCGGCGACCTCGCGGTGGCGCTCGGCAGCGCCCTGCTCCCGCACAGCGCCGGCGTCAACCTCGACGACCCGGATGTGGAGGTGCCGGTGGAGGTCGTACGGGGGATGGCCTACGCGGTCCTCGGGGTGACGCCGGGAGCGAAGGGGCTCCCCCTCGGCAGCGGCCATCGCGCGGCGGCGCTGTTCTCCGGCGGGTTCGACTCGCCCGTCGCGGCGTGGATGACGATGCGTCGCGGGACCGCGCTCGACCTCGTCGTCTGCGACCTCGACGGGTGCGGCGGGCCCGAGGTCGCGATGGACGTCGCCCGGGTGCTCGCGAGCCGGTGGGCGCCCGGCCTCGAGATGCGCGCCCACCTCGTCGACCTCGTCGCGGTCGTCAACGCTCTCCGTGAGCGGGTCGACTCCCGCCTGCGTCAGGTGCTGCTCAAGCGCGCGATGTACCGCGTCGCGACCCAGGTCGCCGCCGATATCGGCGCCGACGCCATCGTCACGGGCGAGTCGCTCGGACAGGTCTCGACCCAGACCCTGCGCAACCTCGCCGTGGCGGACGAGGCTGCCGGACTCCCGGTCCTGCGCCCGCTGATCGGGCTCGACAAGGAGGAGATCATCGCGCGGGCCCGGCAGATCGGCTCCCACGACGCCTCCGCGCGCGTCACCGAGCACTGCGCCATCGCGACCGGCCGTGTCGAGACGGCGGCGCGCCTCGACGAGGTGCTGACGGCGGAGGGCGACATCGAAGAGACGGTCATCGAGGCCGCCGTCCGCGCGCGACGGGTGGTCGACGTCCGGCGGTGGGAGCCGGCCCCGCCCCGGCCCGAGCACGTCGTCGAGCGGGTGCCGGAGGGCGCGGTCGTGGTCGACGTCCGGGAGCCGGACGAAGGCGCCGACGTCGGGGACCTCCGTCTGCCGTTCAGCCGCGTCGCCGAATGGGCCGGCGACCTCGACCCCGCCCGCGAGTACGTCTTCGTCTGCTCGCACGGGGTGCGCTCGGAGCTCGTCGCGCGGGAGCTCTCCAGCCGCGGTCTGCGGGCTCGGTCGCTGGCGGGCGGCGCGAAGAGCCTCGGCGACCGCGCGGCCTGATCGGATGCCGGTCCTCGGCCCGTCGTCGAAGGGGGTCGTCGTCGCGACCTCGGATCCGCGCGCGGCGCTCGAGCGGCGGGACGCGCTGCGCGGCGAGGGCCTGCCGGCGGCGACGCTCGACGAGCTCGGCC
>DATLGG010000314.1:0-2169 GCA_035540615.1 Actinomycetota bacterium
ACGGCGGGCGGCCGATGCACGACGCCGGCGGATGAGCGCGAGGGCCACGGCGCCCACGAGCGCGAGCCCCGCCGCGCCGTACCCGACCCACCGGAGCACCCCGGCTTTCTCCTCCTCGGTCGGCGGCCCCGCGGCGACGAAGGTCCCCATCTCCGGGGTCTCCGCGTAGATCGTGAGCGATTCACCCACCGTGATCGGCTTCGGCAACCGCTCCCACCCTCCGTCGACCTTCCGCAGGACGGTTGTCGCGTGGATCGGGTAGCGGAGGACGACGGTCGCCACCTGCTCGAGCCGAGCCGGCTCGCCCGACGGCTGGAAGGTCGCCGCGAACTCGTAGGCGTTGCCCTGGTAGCCGAGCCCCTCGGGCGGCGGGCCGAGCGTCTCCGGGTCAAGGGGCCGAACGGTGACGCGGACGGACCGCTCGTCCGGATGCTCGCCGAACGCGGGGTCGGCAGCGGTCATCGACGCCTGGGCGTCGAGGGTGAATGCGGCGAGCGCCTTCACGTCGGCGTCCGCCTCGATCACCTGCTCACCGGATTCCGGGGGCTGGTTCCCCTGCGCCATCTCCGGCGGTGGGTTCACCCAGCGGTAGGGAGCCACCGGGGCCACGCCGTCGAAGACGGGGAGCAGACGCGCGCCGGACAGCCCGAGTCCGAGCGCGGCCGCGCCGTACGCGGCGAGCGCGGCCGCGCCCCAGCGCCAGCGAGTGGTCACGGTCGCACCGCGAGGATCGGCGCCGTCGCCAGCGCCGGCGGCCAGACCACCTCGCGCTGCTCCGGTGCGACCCACTCCCAGATCACGCTGGCCGCGTGCAGGTTCGCGCCCGCCTCCGCGTGTCCCTCAGGGGCGAAGCGCATCCCCGAGCCGTTCGGGAGAGCCCCGAGGGGGAGGCGCGTCTGCCTCGCCGCATCCGCGACGGCATCCGGGTCGTCGCTGCCCGCTCGCGGCAGGACGTGCTCGAACAGCGCCAGCGCTCCGGCGAAGCCCGCGAGCCCGGGCCCGCTCATCGCCTCGCCGTGACGGCGACGGTACTCGGTGCGGACCCAGCGGAGGGCCTTGCCGGCTTCTTCGGAGAGCATCTCCGGCTGGAGGAAGTCGGCCTCCGGCTTGTCGGAGGCGAAGAGCCCGACCGCGTCCTCCCCGAGCGCGATGCCGAAGTCGGGCATGCAGTAGCTCGAGCTGGTTCCGATGCTCGCCGCGAGGTCGATCCCTCGCTCGAGGACCGCGCGGCGCAGGTCGACGCCGTCCTCGAGGTACGCCGCGACGACGAGGACCTCCGTCCCCGCGGCGTCCATGCGCCGGGCGAGGTCATCGACGTCGAGCGTGGCCAGGTCGTACGGGTACGTCCCGGCGAGGGTCAAGCCCGACGACTCGATCTCCTCGATGGCACCGAGGCCCACCGAGCGGCCGTAGACGTCGTCCACGTAGGCCACGGCGTAGCGCACGTTGCCGTCGACGCCCAGCTCCGGGAGCAGCCGGTCGGCGACGAACCGCACACCGGCACGCCCGAGGGTCCCGCCGGTCGCCGCCATCCGGAAGAAGCGCTCCCCTGGCTTCGCGTCCGGCGTCATCTCGCCCACCGCGCCCGTCTCCCAGAAGACCATCCCCTGCCGGGCCGCCTCGGCTGCGGCTGGGGCCGAGATCGTGCTGCCGTAGCTGCCCACGACCAGCTCGATCCCGCGGTCCGCGAGCCGCCGGACGGCGCCCGGCGCGGCGTCGGCCGTCTCCGCCCGCTCGAGCACGACCTCGACGCGGCGTCCGCCGATGCCTCCCGCGGCGTTCACCCGCTCGGCAGCCATGAGCACCCCGCGGTACTCCTCGATCGCCTCCTCGCCCTGGCCGCCTCCCGTCGGGTACACGGCCCCGACGACGAGCGCGGCGGTGGACGCCGTGCATCCCTGCGCCGCCAGCGCCAATCCCGCGACGACGATCAGCACCTTCCTCATCCGAGCACCCCCATCCCCATCAGGTTCGCCACCACGTGCGTCGCGGCGGGCGAGGTCCATCGCCCCGTCGCCCACCGCTGCCAACCGAACACGACCCCCGCTCCGAGATCCAGCGACACCGCCCGCCAGCCGTACCGCGGCGCGTGCGCGAGCGCGAACGCCGCCGCCGAGCCGAGGACGGCGAGCGCCGGTCCCCAGCGGGAAAGGAAGCCGTAGAGGAAAC
>DATLGG010000315.1:0-15213 GCA_035540615.1 Actinomycetota bacterium
TCACGGCGGAGGGCGCGCGCGTGCTCGGGCTCGCCACGGGGCGTCGGCAGCGGCGCGATCGTTCCTCCTGTCATCGTCAGACGAGGCTCCTCCGGGGGGGTCCAACGTCCAGTCTAGCGGCGTGGAGCGCCGAAAGTCCATCGCCCAGGTCGGATTTGGGCGCGTCTCCCACGGGGAGGGCCAGGCTGATTTAGGCAATCGCACAAAGGGGATCGAGCCCCCCGCGGCGAACCTTCGCCGCATGAGAACGTCGATGCGATGCGGGACCCTGTCGCTGCTGCTCGTGGCGGCCCTCGCTCCGGGAGCCGCGGGCGCAGGCGGCGGCGCGAAGCCGGCCACCTACGAGGTGGGGTGGCGCCGAGGTGGCTTCTCCGCCCCCTATGAGCTCGCCGCCTTCGAGCATCCCAGCGGCCCGGCGATCTTCGTCGGGGGGTACACGGGCGGCGTCGCGGCGGTTGGCCGACGAGGGGTCCTCTGGCGGTGGGCGACAGGGAACACCCAGGTCGCCAGCATCGCCACGGGCGATCTGACGGGCGACGGGATCGCGGATCTCGTCGCGGCCCTGTACGACGGTCGGCGGCTGGTCGCGCTCGACGGCGTCGACGGCTCGTCCCTCGCAACCCGCTCGTTCCCGACGGTCCCGGAGGGGATCGCGGTGGCTGACGCCGACGGCGACGGGGCCGGCGACGTCTACGTGGTGACCCAGGGGTTCTCGGACCACGCGAACACCGTGCACCTCCTCACCGGACCCCAGCTGCGTCCAACCTGGTCGGCGTCGGTCGGCTCCCCGCAGGGTTCCGTCCTCGGCATCGATGCCCAGGACGTGACCGGCGACGGGCGTGCCGACATCGGGTTCGGGACCACCAGCAACACCCCCCGCGTCTACCTCTTCGATGCGAGCGGCGCGAAGCGATGGGAGGCGGACCTCGGCGGCACGGTCACGAACGTCGCGATCGCCGATGGGGGCCGCACGATCTTCGCGACCCGCGGCGGCGGCCTGCTCGCCGCGCTCGACGCGGCCAGCGGTGCGTCCCGCTGGTCGCTCCCGTCCGCGCTGGCCGCCTCGCGCCTCGCCTTGGGAGACCTCGACGGCGACGGCGAGGACGACGCGGTCTGGAGCGTGTTCGGGCCGAGCGGGAAGTCGCCGACCTTCCAGGTGGTGGCGGTGAGCGGCGCAACCGGAAAACCGCTCTGGTGGCAGACGACGGTCACGCCGGCGAAGGCGATCGTCGTTGGCGACTTCGACGGCGACGCGGATCCGGACGTGGCCGTGAGCACGCAGGATGCGGGGTCGGGAACCGAAGTGGTCAACTCCGTCATCGCTTACGAGGGCGGAACGGGGCGGCCCCTGTGGACCCACCCGTTCGCCGGTGAGCAAACGACCTTCCTGTCCGACGTCGTCCTGGCGGACATGGCGGGCGACAGCCGCCCGGAAGTCATCGTTGCCCCGTACTGGGAGGTCCTCCACGGCCTCGACGGAGCGGCCGGCGGAGCGACATGGACGTCTGCGCTCGGGTCGGGTGTCACATCGGCCGCGGTGGCGGATCTCGATGGTGACGGCGCGCCCGAGGTGATCCACGGAGACCGGGATTTCCGTGTGAGCGCCCGCGATGCGGCGACCGGGACGGTGCGATGGACCCGCGACCTCGGCGGCGACGTGGTCCACGTCTCACCTCTCCCCCACGACGGCGGCCACGACGTCCTGGCGATCGGGCAGAGCACCCTCTACCGTCTCCGAGGGCGCGACGGCGCCGCGCGATGGTCCCTGCCCCTCCAGGGGATGGGGACCGAGATCGAGCGCATCACGGCGACGTCTGGTGAAGTCTTCCTGGCCGTCGGAGCGCGGGCCCGGCGGATGCAGCTGGGACAGCCGGGCAACTCCCTGCTCGGATACCTGAACCTGGTCGACGCGGCGACGGGTCGGCTCCACTGGACGGTCCCGAGCCCGGGCGTGCCCTGGTACCTCGACGTCGCGGACCTGAACGGTGACGGGGCGCGGGACCTGGCGGTCGGCATGACCAACGCGAATCTGGGGGTCGCGGTGTACGACGGCGCGGCGCTTGCGAGCGCGCCCGTCGCACTGTGGCGTTCCGCGACGGACGGGGTCCCGACGTCGCTCACGGTCATCGGCCGCGACGTGGTGACGAGCCGGGGGTCCGTGAACGCGGTCGTCGCGCAGGATGGAGCGACCGGGCAGGAGCGGTGGCGCAGGGAGCTCGGCTCGACGACGAGGCTGGTCGGTGTCGACGACGTGAACGACGATGGAACGGCGGACATGCTGGTGGCGACCCAGCTCTTCGCGGACCGGATCGCTGCCGTCAGCGGGGCAGACGGAACCGTCGTGTTCGACATCGCTGCGGGGATCCGATTCGTGACGGCTGCTCGGTCCACCGACCTCTCCGGCGATGGGCTCGCAGACCTGCTCTTCACCTCCGACGGCGGAACGTACGGGGACGGCGGCGTCTTCGCCCTCGACGGCCGGACCCTGACGGGCCCAACCCCGCAGCGTCTGTGGTCGTACCCCGACGTGAACGCGACGGCGCTCCTGCCGGTGAGTCTCGAGCGTGGCGAGCACTGGCTCGCCTACGGGTTCACCGTTCGCCCCGACGCGCTCACCCTCCTTCGACCGATCCCGGAAGAGCCCGACCCGGCCGACGACTGACCCGCCGCGCGCCGCGGGTCATCACCGGGGTCAGCCCGAGCTTCCGCCGACCACGGCGAGCACCTCCGGGCCGTAGCGCTCGATCTTCGCCGGGCCGACCCCGGAGATCGATCGGAGGTCGGGGAGGCTCCGCGGACGGCGTGCCGCGATGTCGGCGAGGGTCGCATCGTGGAAGACGACGTAGGCAGGGACGCCATCGCGCGCCGCGCGCTCCTTCCGCCATCGGCGCAGCGCCTCGAACAGCGGGTCATCTTCTTTCGCCGCGGCCGGCTGCTCCGCTCCCCGGACCGGGGCCCCCTCGGCGCCGAGCTCGTCGAGGAACGGGCTGCGGGAGGACCGCGCGTCGGTCGGCCACGTCAGGTGCAGGATCCGCTTGGCGCGCGTGATCCCGACGTAGAGCAGGCGTCGCTCCTCGTCGACCGGCGCCCGGTGCCGCCCCGAGCGGAACGGCAGCTCGCCGTCGAGGAGCCGCGGCAGGAGCACGGCCTCGAACTCGAGGCCCTTGGCCCGGTGATACGTCATGAGGTTCACCCCGCGACCCTCACGCTCCGTCGAGAAGCGCCGGGAGAGCTCATCGAGGAAGGCCGCGACGTCGTCCTCGGGCCGCGCTTCGGCGAACTCGCGCGCCAACGTGCGCAACCGTGCCAGGTCGGCCCGCCGGGTGACCTCCTCCTCCGAGTCCGCCTCGCCGGGAGCATCGAGGCCGAGCGCGGCCGTCACGCCGTCGACCGCCTCCACCACCTCGCCGCCGGTTCGACGCAAGCGCGCCAGCGCCGAGCGCGGACCCGGCCGCCGCAGGAACGCGCCATCGCGCACCTGGAACGCGATCCCCTGCGCCGCCAGCGCCTCCTCGAACGGCTCGGATCGCGCGTTGATGCGATAGAGCACCGCGATCTCCTCGAGTGGGATGCCTTCCGTGCGGAGTCGTCGGACCGTCTCCACGACGTGGGCGGTTTCGGCGGCCTCGCCGGCGAGCGGGCGGATCAGCGGCGGCGGACCCGCGGGACGAGCGGTGCGAAGCGTCTTCCGGTATCCGCCCAGCCGAGACCCCAGCCGGTTCGCCACCGCAAGGACCTGGGGGGTCGAGCGGTAGCTCTCCTCGAGCGTCACGACCTTCGCCCCCGGGAACCGATCGGGGAACCGCAGGAGGTACGACGGCGTCGCCCCGGTGAAGCCGTAGATCGTCTGGTGGTCGTCCCCGACGACGCAGAGATCGTCCCGGTCGCCGAGCCATCGGTCGAGGAGCGCTTGCTGGAGGGGATTCACGTCCTGGTACTCGTCGACCGTGAAGGCTCGGTAGCGCCCGCGGACGGCATCCGCCGCTTCGGCGTGGTCGTCGAAGAGCTGGAGGGCACGGGCGAGCATGTCCTCGAAGTCGAACCGGCCCGTCGCACGCTTCCGCCGTTCGTACCCGGCGTGCACCCGCTCCATCAGGTCCGGCGGGATCGGAGGCTGATGTCCGGTCCGCCGAAGCTCCTCGGCGTAGCGCTCGGGCGCGACCAGTCGGTTCTTCGCCCACTCGATCTCGGTGGCGAGCTCACGACGGGGAACGAAGCGGTGCGGCGGGGGCAGGGCGTTCGCCATCGAGGCGATCAGCGGGGCCTTCGCATCGAGGACCTCCCCCAGCGGCGTGCCGGTCGACGGCTCCCACAGACGGGAGAGCTGGGAGAGCGCCGCGGCATGGAAGGTCCGAGCCTCGACCCCTTCCACGCCGAGCCGGGTCAGCCGCGCCTTCAGTTCGCCGGCGGCCTTCTCGGTGAAGGTCACCGCGAGGATCTCGGAGGGCCGGAACGAGCCCGTGGCGACCTGGTAGGCGATCCGGCGCGTGATCGTGGTCGTCTTCCCGGTCCCGGCGCCGGCGATGATCGCGACGGGCCCCCTCGTCGCCGTTACGGCCTCGCGCTGGGCGGGGTTCAGCCCGTCGAGGATGGGGGCGGCGGCGGCCGGAGTCACACGGGGATGCTACCGGCCGCCGCCGACGTCTACGGGTTCCGCATCCGCCAGGACTGGATGTCGTGGACGGCCGCGGCACCGCCCGTGGCCGCCGTGAACCCGGCGTGCCCGGTGCCGCCGAGCACCTCGGCGAGGTCGACCTTCGTCACGAGCCTCGGCCGGTCGGGCTTCGTGTCGCTCTGCGCGACGAACACCTTCAGCCGCTCGGTGTTCGGCGAGTACGCGATCCACACCCGCCAGTCCCGGTCGTACATGTTCATGCCGGCGCTCGCGAGGGGCGCGCGGTCGGTCCGTCCGTTCGTACGGACCCGGACCCGGCCCTGGGAGCGGCCGTAGTGGAGGTTGAACTCCACCGCGACGCTGCGTCGGATCCGAACCTGCTCGTCTTCCCGCTCGCCGTACCCGAGATGATGGCCGTTCGAACCGAGGGCCTCCGCTCCGCGGGGGTCGCGGTGGATCACGAACGCGAGGCCGTCGGCCGGGTCACCCGAGTCGTGGATCCGGAAGCGGAACTTCGTTCGGATCGACTTCGAGGGGTTCACGACCTTCGCCTCGCTGAACGCCGAGCCGGCCTGGTCGCCGCTGTTCTGGGTCAGCCGCAGGACGCCTCCCTCCGCCTGCGCGGAGCCGTTGAGCCGCAGCCCGCCGACGTTCGAGAAATCCGGGAACGCGACCGACCCGGCCGAGGCGGGTGCCGCCGCCAAACCCAGGATGGCCCCCATCACGGTCACCACGACGGTCCGGCCGCCTCGCCTGCCCGTCATCAAGCTCGTCTTCATCGCTGCCTCCTCCGGTCGGGACGCTCCTCATGGCATCGGAGCCGCGGGGGGCCGGGCCGATAGCCGCTTCGAGCCATTCCGCGATAGCCACGGATGACTAGGGCGTGTGGCCCTGGAGGTCCTCGAAGGCGGGCTGGATGGGAACGACGTCGTAGACGGGCCAGCCGTCCTCGACACGGACGATGTCTCGAAGCGCGTGCGCGCGGATCGAACCGTCCGGCATCAGGTGTCGCGCCGCGTGCCCTTGCGCCACGACAGCATCGGCGATGAGCCCGCGGTGGCATCGCCACCACACGGCCTCGGCGCACATCACGGTCGTCGGCTCCTCCGCCGCGCGCTCCAGGACGCGACCGAGGGCCGACCGGAACGCGACCGTTCCCATGTGCTCCGCGTAGCCGCGGAAGGAGTCGTTGCGCAACGCCGTATGCCGTGACCCGGGCGGCGCCTTGCGGAAGCCTCCGAGGGCCTCACCCTCCCAGGTGTAGCCGAGCCCCGCCGAAGCGAGCGCCCGCTCGAGGGCGTCTCGGGCGAAGTGAGGGTGCCGCCGCGACGCGGGGACGACCCGGACGTCGACCACGTGCCGGAGACCGGCCTGTCGCACGAGGTCGATGAAGGCGTCGATCCCGTGGGTGCTGTGCCCGACCGTGTACAGCGCCGTCATCCGAGGCGCGGGGTCACGCGTCGGCCACGACGGCGAACAGCGGGGTCGACTCCAGCCTCGAGATGAGGGTCGGTGCGATCATGCGGCGGGCCCACTCGACGTCGCGCAGACGCTCCACTCGCCTCCCCTTCCAGCCGGCGCGGCGGGCCGCTCCGAGGAGGGGTGCCGGCGTTCGCGCGTGGAGGAGCGGGAGCGCACGCACCACGTCCTCTCCGTAGTGGTCGTGGTGGTCGTGCGGGACGTCGAGGACCCGCCGGACGAGAGACGCGAAAGCGAAGCGGACCCGGCGCTCGATGGTGGAAGGACCGAGTCCCTCCATCGCCACGAGCCGACCCTCGGGGGCCACCTCGCGCCACGCCGCTAGGGTGCGGACGGGGTCGGGGTTCGTCCACAGGACGTGGCGCTCCACCACCGCATCGAACGGTCCCGGCGGCGGCTCGTCGGCCGGGGCGACGACGAACTCGACATCGCGACCCGCGAGCTTCGTCCGCGCGCGATCGAGCATCGCCGAGGAGATATCGAGCGCCGTCGCGCGGTAGCCGAGATCGAGGAGGAGCGCCGTGATCGCGCCCGTCCCCGCCCCGGCGTCCAGGACGTGCGCGGGTGGCGGCGGCAGGTGCCGGCGGAGGAGCGCCCTCCACGCCGCCGCCTCCACGGGGTCCGTCAGCGCGTGCGAGGGGCTCTGGTCGTAGGTCTCTGCGTCGTGGTCCCAGAACTCGCGGATCTGGTCTCGGATGTCGGCCATGTCCCCAGGCTACCCGCCTCGCCGATCGTTGCGCTCAAGAACCGTGGCGCTGCGGGCGATACCCCCGGTTGAGGAGGAGCCATGATCCCACCACCGATCCCGTCGGACGAACAGGACCGACTGGCCACGCTGCACGCCCTCCAGATCCTCGACACCGAGCCGGAAGAGCGCTTCGACCGGGTGACCCGATTGGCCCAGCGGCTCTTCGACGTCCCGATCGCCCTGGTGTCGCTGATCGATGCAGAGCGACAGTGGTTCAAGTCGAAGATCGGGCTCGAGGCCTCGGAGACCTCACGCGAGGTGTCCTTCTGCGCGCACGCGATCGCCGGCGAAGGGATCCTGCACGTGCCCGACGCGCGCGAGGACCCGCGCTTCCATGACAACCCCGATGTCCTCGGCGGAGCGAACATCCGGTTCTACGCCGGGTGCCCGATCCAGGCACCCGACGGCAGGTCCATGGGAACCCTCTGCATCGTCGACGACCAGCCTCGGCACGTCGACGAGGAGGCGCTGAGCTCGCTGCGGGACCTCGCGGAGATGGTCGAGCAGGAGCTCGCCGCCCTGGCGCTCGCCGTGCAGGACGAGCTCACCGGTCTCGCCAACCGCCGCGGGTTCGTCGGGCTCGCGGCGCAGGTGCTCGCGGTGGCGATGCGCCAGGGACTCCCGGCGACGCTCGCGTACATCGACCTCGACGGCTTCAAGGCGATCAACGACACGCACGGCCATGCGGTCGGTGACCGCGCGCTCCAGGACGTGGCGCGGATCCTGACCGAGTCGTGTCGGTCGTCGGACGTGCTCGGCCGCTTGGGGGGCGACGAGTTCGCGCTCCTCTTCCTCGCAGAGGAGTCGGCGGCCCCGCTGGACCGCCTCCACGACGCGGTCGCGCGACACAACGACCTCGCGGGCCGCCCCTACCGCCTGCAGCTGAGCGTCGGAACCGCTCGGTTCGACCCGGAGGAGGGCGTCGGCCTCGAAGAGCTCATGGAACGCGCCGATCGCTCGATGTACGAGCGCAAGGCTCGCCGGCAGCGGGCCTCTGCCTAGCTGCCGCTAACCGACGGAGCCTTCCATGTTGAGCTCGATCAGGCGGTTGAGCTCCACGGCGTACTCCATCGGGAGCTCCTTCGTGATCGGCTCGATGAAGCCGTTGACGATCATCGCCATCGCGTCGGCCTCGGACATGCCCCGGCTCATCAGGTAGAAGAGCTGGTCGTCGCCGACCTTCGAGACGGTCGCCTCGTGGCCGATCGCGGCGGTCTCCTCCTCGATCTCGATGTAGGGGTAGGTGTCCGAGCGCGACTCCTCGTCGAGGATCAGCGCGTCGCAGCGGACGCTCGACTTCGCGTGATGCGCCTCGGGCTCGACGCGGATCAGGCCGCGGTACCCCGTCCGGCCGCCGCCCTTCGAGACCGATTTCGAGTTGATGATCGAGGTGGTGTGCGGGGCGACGTGGATCGCCTTGCCGCCGGCGTCGGTGTGCATCCCCGGCCCGGCGTAGGCGACCGAGAGCACCTCGCCGCGAGCGCCCTTGCCCATCAGGTAGATGCTCGGGTACTTCATCGTCACCTTCGAGCCGATGTTCCCGTCGATCCACTCGACGACCGCGTCCTCGTGGGCGACGGCGCGCTTCGTGACCAGGTTGTAGACGTTGGTCGACCAGTTCTGGATCGTCGTGTAGCGCACGCGCGCGGTGGGCTTGGCGATGATCTCGACGACGGCCGAGTGCAGGGAGTCGGTCGTGTAGATCGGGGCGGAGCAGCCCTCGACGTAGTGCACGTAGGACCCCTCGTCGGCGATGATCAGCGTCCGCTCGAACTGACCCATGTTCTCGGCGTTGATCCGGAAGTAGGCCTGGAGCGGGATGTCGACGTGGACGCCCGGAGGCACGTAGATGAACGAGCCGCCCGACCAGACCGCCGAGTTCAGCGCGGCGAACTTGTTGTCGTTCGGGGGGATGACGGTGCCGAAGTACTCCTTGACGAGGTCCGGGTGGTCGCGCAGCGCGGAGTCCATGTCGGTGAAGATCACGCCGAGCTTGTCGAGCTCGTCCTTGATCTTGTGGTACACGACCTCGCTCTCGTACTGCGCGCTCACGCCGCCGAGGAACTTCTTCTCGGCCTCAGGGATGCCGAGCTTGTCCCAGGTGGACTTGATGTCATCGGGGAGGTCCTCCCACTCCTTCGCCTGCTTCTCGGTGGAGCGGATGAAGTAGTAGATGTTGTTGAAGTCGATCTCGGAGAGGTCCGCGCCCCACCAGGGCATCGGCCGGCGGTCGAAGTGCCGCAGGGACTTCAGCCGGAACTTCCGCATCCACTCCGGCTCGGACTTCATGAAGGAGATCTCCTCCACGACCCGCTCGGAGAGGCCCCGCTTGGGCTCGAACACGTGGTGCGCGGGGTCCGACCACCCGAAGCGGTAGCCCTGCGCGAGATCCTTGAGCTGCTCGTCCTGCGTCTTCGCCATGGCTCCAGTGTATCCGGAAATCTCGACGTGTGCGGTCGGATTTGACGCTCTAGCCGGGCGGGACCGCCGGCCGGACCCAGGGGCTGAACCGCCGGTGCATGAACGGCTCCCGGTAGTGCGGCTCCCAGGGGTCGTACAGCCGTTCGTGCTCGGGATGGTGCTCCCAGGCCCGGACCTGCTCGACCGTGTCCCACTCGCTGACCACGACCCATACGCGCGGGTCCCGCGGGTCCTGCCCGACCTCCGCCCAGCGGTACCCCGGTTGCTCCGCGGCGAGGATCCTCATCGCCTCGATGTCCCCGGCGAACGCCTCGAGGTCGGCATCCTCCGTCAGGGCGAAGCGCAGGTAGGAGAGGATGCTCACGCGCTCAGAACATCCCGAGGGCGGCCTTCGCCTCCTCGGACATCTTCTCCGGCGTCCACGGCGGGCTGAAGACCATCTGCGCCTCGAAGTCCTTGACCCCGTCGATGTCGTCGACGAGCCCGCGCATCTGTTCCTCGATCATGGGGCCGATCGGGCAGCCCATCGTGGTCAGGGTGTAGGTGACCTTCACGGTCCCTTCCTCGATCGTGAGGTCGTACACGAGGCCGAGGTCGACGATGTTGATCCCGATCTCGGGGTCGTTGACCTTCGCGAGAGCCTGGACCACCCGCTTGCGCGTCTCCTCGTCCCCTCCCTCGCCGGGAAGGGTTGTCACGTCTGATACGAAATCTCCGTTCGGTTCTTCCATCGTCCGCCTCCGGAGACTATCCTACTCGTGACCGGACCCTCTCCTGCGGGAGGCACTCACATGCGGGTTCTGATCGTGGACGACCACCCCGTCACGCGCGACGGTCTTCGCGCCGCGCTCGGGACCGCCGAGGACGTCGATATCGTGGGCGAGGCCTCGTCGGGCGACGACGCGGTGAAGGCCGTGGATGATCTGCGGCCCGAGGTCGTCTTCATGGACGTTCGCATGCCGGGGATGAACGGCATCGAAGCCACGCGGCTGATCCGCGAGGAGCATCCCGAGACGAAGGTCATCCTGTTCACGGTGGACGAGTCCCGTGCCTCCATCTCGGAGGCCATCCAGGCTGGGGTCTCGGGCTACCTCCTGAAGGACGTCGGCGTCGATGAGCTGGTGAACGCCGCCCGGCTCGCGCTCGAGGGGAAGGCCGTGATCCACCCCACCCTCACGCAATCCTTCATCGAGGAGGTCCGCCTCGTCGAGCGGAAGCCGGAGGCGCCGCTCTCCCGCCGAGAGATCGAGATCCTCCAGAAGGTCGCCTACGGGGCGACGACCAAGGAGGCCGCGGACCAACTGGGCATCTCGCCCCACACCGTCAAGACCCACCTCGAGCGCATCTTCGAGAAGCTCGGCGCGAACGACCGCGCCCAGGCGGTCGCGATCGCGATCCGGCGCGGGATCGTCGAGTAACGGTCGCCGGGTAAGGCTGGGCACCGCAACGTCCGATACTCCAGGCATGTCGTCCGTCGTGGTCTGCCGTGCTCCTGGGACCCTCGCCGACGCCGACCGGGCGTTCGCGGGAGAGACGCTCGAACCCGTGGACGACGGCTACCGGGCCGTCGAGGTGGCGCAGCGGACGCGCGCCGATCTCGTCGTGGTCGACCTCGGCGTCGCGGCGCTCTCACCCGGCGAGCTGATCAAGCGGCTGCGTTCGTCGAACGAAGAGGTGCGGGTCATCTTCGTCCTCGCGCGCCCGGCGGTCGAAGAGGCCGCCGACGTCCTGCGGGCCGGGGCGGATGGGGTCTTGGCACCGCGACCCTCGGCCGACGCGCTGCGCTGGGCGGCCGACGAAGCCCGGGCGGGCGGTTGCCCGATCTCGCCGTCCCTCGCGCGGGGACTCGCCGAGCGGTTCGCCGACATCGTGCATCGCGAGCAGCAGTGGTCGAAGACGCTGGCGGATGTCTCCCGCCAGGCCGAGGAGCTCGCCCACACGAAGGCGGAGTTCCTCTCCAACGTCTCGCACGAGCTGCGGACGCCGCTGACGATCATCAAGGGCGTCGCGCAGGTCGTCGGCCGGTTCGGCAACGCCGACGAGCAGCAAGCCGGCATGCTGGCCCAGCTCGAGGAGGCGGCGACGAAGCTCACCCGCATGGTCGAGAACCTCCTGGTGATCGCGGAGATGGAGCGCGGGGACTTCCGCCTCGACCTCGCCGACCACGACCTCGCGGAGCTCGTGCGCACGAGCGCGGAGGCCGCGGCGGTCCGGTACCCGGCCGTCACGCTCGACCTCCGCATCCCGCCGTTCCTGCGCGCGACGCTTGACGCCGAACGGATGGGTGAGGTGATCCGGCACCTGGTCGACAACGCCTGCCGCTACTCCGACGAGGGCGACACCGTCACGGTCCAGGCCCGGAAGGCGAGCGAGGGGATCGTCATCACCGTCACGGATCAGGGACATGGCGTCGACCGCAAGGTGGTCTCTGCCGCCTTCGGCGAGGCGTTCTCCCCAGGCGAGTCCGTCCTGACGAAGGAGAAGGCCGGCCTCGGCCTCGGGCTCAACCTCGCCCGAAGCGTGGTGGCCCAGCACGGCGGCATCCTCTCGGCGGACCCCCTCCCCGGGGGCGGGTCCCGGATCTCGGTGATCCTCCCACCGGAAGTGAAGCCGCAGGCCGCGCCGGCCGCAGCCACGAACGGCGACCACGATCAGCAGGACGAAGCACCGGAGGATCCGATGGCGCTCCTGCGGGAGCTCCAGCGCAAGCTCTCGGACTCGGAGAGCCGCGTCCAGTAGGCCGCACCGCGCAGGCGACCCCTCCCCTACACTCGGACCATGCGGCGGAGCGGCATCATCCTCTCCTTCATCGTCCTCGCCTTCGCCGCGGGACCGACGGGGCCCTCGCTCGATACCCCGCCCGCCGAAGGGTCCGAGGTTCGGCTCGTGCGGATCGACCGCGTCAGCGCCGTCCTCCCGACCGACTGGGGCGTGGAACCGCTCGCCGACGAGGGCCCCCGGCGGGGTCTCCGCGCGTCGAGCGACCTCGAGGCATGGACGACGGGTGCGAGCCGCGGACTCGAGGCCTACTGGGTCGACGCGACCGGCGTCGGGGTCCCGAGCGACTACTACTACCTCGTCGCGAGCGGTCCGGGGGCGACGCGGATGCCGCACCCGCGCAACTGCCGCACCGACGACGAGCGCGTCCTGCTCGACGCGCGCCCGCGACCGCAGGCCGACGTCGCCCGGAGCGGATCGTTCGTCGCGATCTCGACCGGCAGGTGCGGGGGGTCCGCGGATCGCACCCGGTGGGTCTCCTTCGTGGCCGCGCCCGGCTTCGGTCCGGTCGGCGAGATCGGGATCCGCGAGTCGGGCCTCTACTACGGCCTCGCGGTCGTCGAAGACGGGGCGGACGCGGCTCGGGAGGCCAAGCGGCTCCTGGCGGAGGTTCGGTTCGACACCACGAGTGTGCGCCGCATCATCGAGGCGGCGGGGGCGAGCCTCTAGGTCAGGTCTTCGGGCTGCTTGCGACGAAGGGCGGCTTCACGATCTCGGCCTCGCCGCGGCGGCCGCGGACCTCCACCTCGACGGTCGAGCCCACGGAGAAGCGCTCCCGCGGGGAGAGGTACGCCATCGCGATCCCCACGCGGAGGGTCGGCGAGAACGTCCCGCTCGTCGTCTCCCCCACCTGCTCCCCGTCGGCGAACACCGGGTAGTGCGCGCGCGGGATGAGGCGATCCCGCATCCGCAGGGCCCACAGGCGGGATGGGATGCCTTCCTCCTTCTGCCGCAGGAGCGCCTCGCGCCCCCGGAAGGGGCCCTTGTCGAGCGCCACGGACCACGACAGCGCGGCCTCGAGGGGCGTGCGCTCCTCCGAGATGTCGTTGCCGTGGAGGGGGTAGCCCATCTCGAGCCGGAGCGTGTCCCGCGCGCCGAGGCCGCAGGGGACGATCCCGTGGGTCTCGCCCCGCGCGAGCACCTCCCGCCAGAGCGCCGGCGCGATGCCTTCCGGCGCGAACAGCTCCACCCCCGGCTCCCCCGTGTAGCCGGATCGCGCCAGCAGCACGAGGACGTCGCGGTAGGAGACCTCACGGCACTCCATGTAGGCGAGCTCCCGCACCTCCGGGAACATGCCGGCGACGAGCTCGAGCGCGCGCGGCCCCTGGACGGCGATCGTCGTCAGGTCCGGCCGGTGCGTGACGACGACGTCCTGCCGCTCCTCCTCCTGCAGCACCGCGAGCACCTTCGCCGCGTTCGCCGCGTTCGGGACGACGAGCCAGCGGTCCTCGGTCACGCGGTACGCGATCAGGTCGTCGATGATCCCGCCGCTCTCGTTGAGCACGAGGTTGTACTGGGCCTGGCCGACGCCCACCTTCGACAGGTCGTTCGTGAGGACCGTCTGGAGCCACCCGAGCGCCCCCGCACCCGCGACGTCGACCTTCCCGAGGTGGGTCAGATCGAAGATCCCGACCGCCTCTCGGACCGCCCGGTGCTCGGCGAGGGTCCCCTGGTATTCGATCGGCATCGCCCAGCCCGCGAACGCGCCCATCTTCGCGCCGAGCCCCCGGTGCTCCTCTTCGAGCGGGGTTCGGACGAGATCCATCGACACCTCCTGCGCGCGATAGAGTATGGCGTGGCGCCGGACCGGCCCGGCGCCGCCCAAGCGTATCCGACCGAGGGGAGAGACCGAGCATGCCGCAGGATCCCTACGACGTCATCGTCATCGGCGCTGGGACGGGCGGATACTCCTGCGCGCTGCGGGCGGCGCAGCTCGGGCTCTCGACCGCGCTCGTCGAGCGGGACGAGCGGCTCGGCGGGACCTGCCTGCTGCGCGGGTGCATCCCCACGAAGGCGCTGCTGCAGTCGGCATCGGTCCTCGACCACGTGAACCGCTCCGACGAGTGGGGCATCAAGGCCTCGGGCGAGCCCGACTGGAGCGCGATCCAGGGGTTCAAGTCGAAGATCGTCGACAAGCTCGTCTCGGGCCTCACCGGGCTCGTGAAGATGCGGAAGATCGAGGTCATCCGCGGCACGGCCACGATCACCGCGCCGGGGACGGTGGAGGTCGAGGGCGCCGGAACGCTCCAGGCGCGGAACATCGTGGTCGCGACCGGCTCCTACCCGAAGCTCCTGCCCGGCCTCGAGGTCGGCGAGCGCATCATCACGAGCGATCAGGCCCTCGAGCTCGACCGGATCCCCGCGAGCGCGGTCGTGATCGGCGCCGGGGCCGTCGGTCTCGAGTTCGCATCCCTCTACCGCTCGTTCGGGGCCGACGTCACGGTGATCGAGGCGCTCCCGGCCATCGCGCCGCTCGAGGACCCCGACATCTCGAAGGAGATGGCGCGAGCCTTCCGCAAGCGCGGGATCGCGACCCACGCCGGCGCGAAGGTGAGCGAGGTGAAGGAGACCGGCGACGGCGTCTCCGTCGCCTTCGAGTCGGGCGGCAAGGGTGAGACGGTCTCCGCCGAGCTGTGTCTCGTCGCGGTCGGCCGCGGGCCGATCTCCCAGGGGGTCGGGCTCGAGAACGTCGGCGTCAACGTGAACGAGCGTGGGTACGTCGAGGTGGACGACATGCTGCGGACGAGCGTCGAGGGGATCTGGGCGGTGGGCGATGTCGCCTCCACGCCCTTCCAGCTCGCGCACGTCTCCTTCGCCGAGGGCATCGCGGTGGCCGAGCGGGTCGCCGGCAACGACGTCCCCGCCATCGACTACGCCGGCGTGCCGCGCGTCACCTACAGCGCCCCCGAGATCGCCTCGGTCGGCCTCACCGAGCAGCAGGCGAAGGATCGCGGCCACGACGTCGTGACCGAGAAGCTCAGCATGCAGGGCATCGGCAAGGCGAACATGCTCGGCGAGGGCGGAACCGTGAAGCTCGTCGCCGAGAAGGACGGGCCGGTGCTCGGGGTCCACATGCTCGGGCCGCACGTGACCGACCTGATCTCCGAGGGCATGCTGATCACGAACTGGGAGGCGCTGCCGACCGAGGTGGCCGCCCTCATCCACCCCCACC
>DATLGG010000316.1:0-10789 GCA_035540615.1 Actinomycetota bacterium
CCAGCATACCGGGGGTTACCTCGGCCGAGGACGTGACCGGACCCTACGACGTCATCGTGCGCGCGGAGGCCGCGAACGTGGATGACCTCGGCAAGCTCGTGGTCGCGCGGATCCAGGGGGTCGAGGGGATCACCCGGACCCTCACCTGCCCGGTCGTCCACCTCTAGGCCGCACTCGACGCCCGCCCTCACGCGGTCCCGTGCCGCTCGAGGGCGAGGCCGATCAGCCGGTCGACCAGGTCGCGGTAGGGAAGACCCGACGCCTCCCACATCCGCGGATACATCGAGACCTCGGTGAACCCCGGGATCGTGTTGATCTCGTTCACGAGGATCTCCTGGTCGCGGACGAAGAAGTCCACGCGTGCCATGCCGGCGGCGTCGATCGCCGAGAAGGCGGCGATCGACATCTGCTGAACCCGTTCGACGACCTCGCCGGGGAGCAGGGCCGGAACCTCGAGACGCGTCCCGGCGTCGAGGTACTTCGCGCGGTAGTCGTAGAACTCCGCGCCCGGAACGATCTCGCCCGGCACGGAGGCGACCGGGTCGTCGTTGCCGAGGACGCCGCATTCGATCTCGCGGAACCCCTCCATCGCCCGCTCGACCAGCGCCTTGCGGCCGTGCCGCAGGGCTTCGTCGAGGGCGGCGTCGAGGTCCGCAGCCGACTTCACCTTCGTGATCCCGACGGATGAGCCAAGGCCCGCCGGCTTCGTGAAGACCGGGTAGCCGAGGTCCTCGACCGTCGCATGGACCTGCTCGGGGTCCTCCCGCCAGCCGCGTGCGGTCACGACCTCGTGCGCGACGACCGGGAGCCCGACGGCGACGAAGAGCGCCTTCTGAACGGCCTTGTCCATGCCGACGGCCGACGCGAGGACGCCGGAGCCGACGTAGGGAACCCCGGCGAGCTCGAGGAGACCCTGGATCGTGCCGTCCTCCCCGTACGGGCCGTGGAGGATCGGGAAGACGACGTCGATCGGCCGGCGCTCCCCGGTGCCCGTGACGATCTCCCGCCTTCCCGGATCACGCGCGAGCGTGACGGCGGCGGCCGGCGCGGCCTCGACCCGCGGGAGCGAGCCCGACCCCGGCTGGAGCGCCGGCGGCCCCTCGGGCAGGAGGTACCAGCGCCCCGCTTGGTCGATCCCGATCGGGACCGGCTCGTAGCGCTCGGGATCGAGCGCATCCATGACCGAACGCGCGGACACCACGGACACCTCATGTTCCGCCGACCGGCCTCCGAAGACGATCGCGACGCGGATCCGCGCCGCGGTCACGCCTTCTCCAGGGCCCGCTCGAAGTCCTCGAGGACGTCCTCCGGATCCTCGATGCCGACCGACACGCGCACGATGCCGTCGGAGATCCCGCTCGCGTGCCGCTCTTCGGCGGTCATCTGGGTATGCGTCACGGTCGGCGGGTGGACCACCAGCGTGTGGGTGCTCCCGAGGCTCGCCCCGACCCGCGCCACCTCGACCGCCTCCATGAAGCGCCGGCCCGCCTCGAGGCCGCCGGCCAGCTCGAACGCGAGCATGCCCGAGGCGCCGCGCATCTGGCGGGTCGCGAGGTCGTGGTCGGGATGCGAAGGCAGTCCCGGGTACCAGACCTCGGTGACCTTCTCGTGGCGCTCGAGCATCTCTGCGAGCATCTGCGCGTTCGCACAATGCCGCTCCATCCGCAGTGCGAGCGTCTGGAGGCCGCGCAGCGCGAGCCAGGCCTCGAACGGGGACGACACGCCTCCGAGATCGATGGACGTCTCGCGGATCCGGTGGTGGGTCTCGACATCGGTGACGGCGATGCCGCCGGTGAGGTCGGAGTGGCCGCCGATGTACTTCGTCGTGGAGTGCACGACCACGTCGATGCCGAAGGCGCGCGGGGTGCAGAGGTAGGGGCTCGCGAAGGTGTTGTCCACGACCGTGGTCACGCCGCGTTCGCGGCAGCCATCGGCCAGCGCCGACAGGTCCGGGACCGATACCCGGGGGTTCCCGATCGACTCGGTGTAGCAGAGGACGGTGCCCGGCCGGATCTCCGCCAGCATGTCCTCGCTGCGGTGCGACCGCGCGAGCGTGACGTCGACCCCCCAGCGCGGCAGGAGCTTCGTCATCGTGGAGAACGCGCCGCCGTAGAGATCGGGACTGGAGACGACGTGGTCGCCGCTCTGCACGAGCGCGGCGAGGGTCGTCGTGATCGCGGCCATCCCGCTCGAGAACGACACGGCCCCGTCACCGCGCTCGAGGTCGGCGAGGGCCCGCTCGAGCGCCTCGCGCGTCGGGTTGTTCCAGCGGGTGTAGACGTGACCGGCGTCCTTCCCCTGCCGGATCCACTCGGCGAGGACCTCCGCATCGTCGAAGGCGAAGGTCGCGGTCTGGTAGATCGGGACCGACAGGGGCTCGGCCCCCCGCGCGTCGGCGGCCGCTCGGAGCGACCGGGTCGTGAAGCCCCGCTCTTCCACGCGGCCAGCCTACCGGACGGACCCGAGCCGGGGCCCGCTACCAGGGGGCCGGGTCGCAGAGGGCGCGTTCGAGGACCGCGCGGGGAAGGTTCCCGCCGGAGAGGATCGTGCCGACCCTCTTCCCCGCGAGACGGTCGGCCAGCTTCACCACGCCGGCCGTGCCGGCAGCTCCCGCTCCCTCCGCGAGGTTGTGGGTGGCGTCCAGCAACAGGAGGATCGCCTGCCGCAGCTCCTCCTCGGTGGCGTCCACGAGGTCGTCGACGTGCCGGTCGATCATCGCGAACGGAAGGCTCGTCGGCACCCGCGCCGCGAGCCCCTCGGCGAACGTCTCGGCCGATGGAGCCTCGACCCGCCGCCCCTCCCGCCGAGAGGCGAGGTAGGGGGCGCAGGCCTTCGCCTGGACCCCGATGACCTCCACTTCCGGCCGGATCGCTTTCGCGGCGAGCGCCACGCCGCTGATCAGCCCCCCGGCGCCGACCGGGACCACGAGCGCGTCGAGGTCGGGGACGGCCTCGAGCATCTCGAGGCCGATCGTCCCGTGCCCCGCGACGATCCACGGGTCGTCGGCCGCGTGGAAGTAGACGAGACCCTTCTCGGCCTCGAGCTCGCGGGCCTTCGCGTCGGCTTCGTCGAAGTCGCGTCCTTCGAACACGATCTCCGCCCCCAGGTCGCGCATCGCCGCGACCTTGTCCGGGTTCGCCGACTCGGGCATCACGACGATCGGATGGACGTCGACGAGCCGCGCCGCGTAGCACAGACCCTGCCCGTGGTTCCCCATCGAGGCGGTGACGACGCCGCGCAGCCGCTCCTCCGGGTCAAGGGAGAGGACCTTGTTGATGTTGCCGCGCACCTTGAAGGCGCCGACCGGCTGATGGTTCTCGTACTTGATCCACAGGCGAAGGCCGAGCTGTCGCCCGAGCGCGATGCTCTCGCGGAAGGGCGTCCGCGGCAGGTGCGCGTCGATCAGCCGGCGAGCCGCGAGGATGTCCCCGAGGGAGGGCTCGGGCGCTCGCTGGTCTTCCGTCACGACCACTCCTTCGGGTACCGGGCGCGAAGATCGTCGACGAGGACCGACAGCTCCGACATCACCTCGTCGGTGACGCGCCGGAGGACCTGCGGGTGATCGGGATCCTCGTCCTGGAGCGAGAAGCTGAGCGGGCGCCCCGCCTTCACCCAGATCGGGCGGCCGAACCGAAGGCTGCGCGTGCCCTCACGCTGCCAGACGTGCTGCGAGCCCCAAACCGCCAGGGGGATCACCGGGACGCCGGTCGCCAGGGTGAGCCGCGCGATCCCGGTCTTGCCCGCCATCGGCGAGAAGTCGTCGTTCTTCGTGACGGTGGACTCCGGGTAGACCATCACGACCTCCCCCGCGGCCAGCGCCTTCAGCGCGGCCTCGACGGGCGCGCGCTCCCCCGACCCGCGCCGGACGGGGATCTGCCGGGCGCCGCGGAGCACGGCGCGCAGCAGCGGGTTTCGGTACAGCTCGATCTTCGCCATGAATCGCGGGCGGCGCTTCCCCTTCTCCACGAAGTAGCCGTGGCAGAGCGGGTCGAGGTAGGAGATGTGGTTGCAGGCGACGAGAGCCGGCCCCTGCCGCGGGAGGTGCTCGAGACCCTCGAACCGCCACTTGAACCATGTCCACAGCGGTGGGATGCAGACGCTCTCCGCCAGGCGCATCCATGGCTCCGGCCGCTTCACGAACCCTCCTCCTCGCGCGGTCGGGACATTCTACGGATGCGTGAATCACATCGGTGTCGCCGCTAGCATCGGTCCCCTGGTGCGGATCTGCGCGGTCCCGGTGAAGGCGCTCGAGCGAGCCAAAGGTCGGCTCGCCGACACGCTCGCGCCCCTCGAGCGGGCGGCGCTCACGCTCGCGATGCTCGAGGACGTGCTCGACGCATGCCTTCGGCTGCCCGGATGGCACGTGGTCGTGATCTCGCCAGACCAAGCGGTCCTCGAGGTCGCGGCGAAACGCGGCGTGCGACCACTCGAGGAGGAGGAGCCGGGCCTCGTCGCGGCGGTACGCCAGGTCGAGGAGGCGTTCCCGACGGCGGAGCAACTCCTCGTGGTCCTCGGCGACCTGCCGCTCCTGACGGGCGAGTCGCTTCAGCGGGTGGTGCGCACGCTCGGTCCGGTCGTGGCGGCCCCGTCGAGCTCGGACGCCGGGACGAACGTCCTGCTGCGACGCCCGCCGGGGATCGTGCCGCCCCTGTACGGAACCGCGTCGTTCGAGCGGCACCGCGAAGCGGCCGAGCTGCGCGGCGTCCCGTTCTCGGTCGTGCGCGCCCCCGAGCTGCAGTTCGACCTCGACCGCGGGGAGGACCTCGCACAGCTCCTCACGTGGCCGCGTCCGACCCGGACGAAGGCGGCTTGCCTCGAGATGGGGCTTCCGGACAGACTGAACCTCCGCGTGCCGTAGAGGGAGGAGCCGTGCCGCAGGGAACGATCAAGGAGTTCGACAAGGGATCCCGGACCGGGATCCTCTACCTCGACGACGAGAGCGAGGTCCAGATCGACGCGAGCTCCGTCGAGGGGGCGGACATCCAGCACCTGCGGATCGGTCAGCGCGTGAAGTTCGACCTCGCCGAGGAAGGCGGTCGCCGGCTCGCGCGCGTCCTGCGGATCGTGACGTTCGAGTAGTCAGCGCCTGCGGGCCGCCGTTCGGGTGGTCCGCTTCCGACGCTTCGGCAGGACCGCCTCACGGAACAGCTTCCCCGGCCGGAACGACGGGACGGTCGTCGCGGCGATCGGGACCGGCTCGCCGGTGTGAGGGTTGCGTCCGAGCCGTGCGGCTCGGCGCTGCTTCTCGAAGGTCCCGAAGCCCGAGAGCGTCACCCGCTGCCCCTTCGCCACGCTTTCCCGGATCGCCGAGATCATCGCCTCGACCGCGTCGGCCGCCTCGGGTGGCTCGAGTCCCGTCCGGCGCGCGACCTCGTTCACGAGGTCCTGCTTGTTCACGTCGCGAGTCTACGTCGTCGCGCTGCGGCCGCCCCGGCCGCTGAGTCGCGGCCACGAGAGCAGGGCGTCGACGCCGTCGGAGTAGTGCACGAGCGGCGCCACCTCCGGCCGCGGGAACCCCGCGCGATCCGTCAGCGTCTGCTCGATCCGTCGTGCGGTGACGCGACGGAACACCCACCGTGGGTGCTCGACGAGGAGTCCGGCGGAGATCGGTCCGAGCCCCGTGTAGAGCACCCAGCGCGCGGTGAGGAAGTGATCGAAACGTGTCAGCTCGTCGGCGGGGATCGCGGCGCCCAGGTCGAGGTCGAGCCGGAGGCCTCCCCCGCCGGAGCTGCGGCGTCGCGTCCGGTAGCGGGCCCTGTCCGCCCCCGCTCGGACCTCGTTCGTCGCCCACCGGTACGGGAACCACATCGCGCGTCCGAGCGCCGCCGCCTGGAGCGGCGCCATGTCGAGCGAGAACATCCAGATGCCGCGCCGCCCGTCGGGCCCGCGGACGTAGGTCCGGAGGTGCGACTCGTGGGCGGTGCGCAAGCCTGGGATGGGTGGGAGCCGCCGGCCCGGGTTCATGTGGGCGATCCGGAAAGAGACCAGACCGACCCAGGCGCGGCCGTCGTGGAGGTCCAGCTCGAACGCACTCGGCACGTGCGGCCGGATCGCCTCCGGGTCGTACGGCCAGTGCAGGAACGCGCAGTGCCGCCACGCCTGCGACAGGAGCGGCCGCTCGATCCGGACCGGCGGATCCGGCGCGATCCAGTCGATCGCGGCGGCGGGCTCCGAGCTCGTCGGCGGCATGCTGCACGCCTAACCGCTGGAACCGGAACCGAAACCACGCACCGCGGGGCGCGATCGGGCATCGGGACCATGCCAGGACGCGCCCGCCTCCGGACGGGTATCATCCGACGAGCGCATCGGTGGGTCGTGGGGTAACGGTAGCCCGGCTGACTCTGGATCAGCTAGTCCAGGTTCGAATCCTGGCGACCCAGCCAGGTCCCTTCGTCTAGTGGCCTAGGACACCACCCTCTCAAGGTGGAGACACGGGTTCGAATCCCGTAGGGACCACCGCACCCGACATTTCCCTCGGTTCTCCGACCGCGTCGCCCGCTGTCTCCACCCAAGAGGTCCGCGAGGGAGGTCCGAGGCCGCGACGTCCCGAGGAGCCACGATGACAGGGAGCCGATCGATGCCCTGTGGACGACCGCCGGGACCCTACTTCGTTTCCGGTATCGCCCGGATGGGTAGGAGCCTTTTCCCCGGCCCCCAGACGCGATGCATCCGATCCTTTCGATACGACGTCCCGCCACGCTCATCATCGCGACCGCCATCGCCGTGGGGTCCCTCCAAGCCGTTCCGGATCCGGCCGTGGCCATCACGCAGGACGGAACGGCCATGGCGAGGCTGATCAACGCCAGCCGGGCCGAGCGGGGTCGTCGCACCCTCCGGATCTCCGAGCGGCTCAGCTCCGTGGCTCAGAAGCATGCGTCGGCCATGGCGAGCGCTGGCCGCCTTTACCACAACCCGTCGCTCGCGCAGCAGCTCAGCACGTTCAACTGGACGATCCTCGGTGAGAACGTCGGTGTCGGGGCGACCGTTCCGACCCTGCACCGCGCGTTCATGGCTTCGGATGCCCATCGGAGGAACATCCTGCGGAGGCCGTTCCGGCGGGTGGGCGTCGGAACGGTCATGGCGGGGGGACGGTTGTGGGTCGTGGTCGTCTTCTCGGACTGAGTCGTCGCAGCGGGGCGCGGGGGGCTAGCGGAACAACCTGCGGAGGAGACGCCCGGTGGCCTTCCCCGCGGCGCGGCGCCCGATGCGGCGGCCCGCCCTGCCTTTCTGAACCGCGTTGACGTCGCCGAGCAGTCGCGCCAGTCGGTAGAGGAAACTGCGGAACCCATTGAGGCTCATAGGCGCACTGTAGCGCGCCGTGACGACCTCGTGACGGTCCCGGGCTCAGGTGTTCAAGCACCCACCCGGCGGGGTAGGCGTCCCGGCGAAAGGAGGTCAAGCATGAGTCTGCTCGTGATCCTGATCATCCTGGCGCTGGTCGCCGGCGGCCTGGGGCTCCTCGTCGAGGGGCTGAAGTGGCTGCTGATCATCGCCGCGATCCTGTTCATCGCGGGGATCTTCACCGGGTTCCGCGGGCGGAGCCGGGTCTAGCCCGGTTCCGCGCTGAGGGGCTCGGGGCCCGGAACGATCCCAGCCCGCCGGAGGACGTCGTCGAGGTCGGCCAGCGTGCCGGCCTCGACGTCTGCGGGGCGACGGGTCACCGCGGTGGCGATCACGCCGCGGCGCCGGAGGATCTCCTTCCGGATCCCGAGCCCGATCAGCGGCTGAGCCTCGAACTGGATCAGGGGGAGGTACCGGTCGAAGATCCGCGCCGCGGCCTCGTGCTCCCCCGCTTCCGTCCCGCGCCGGACGGCGGAGAGGATCTCCGGGAAGGCGAACCCGGTCATCGTGCCGCAGGCGCCGCGGCGCAGCTCCGAGAGGGCCATCACGCCCCCCAGGCCGCCGAAGACGTCGAGGCCGGGACGCGCCGAGAGCAGCCGCCCGATCTTCGGCGGCGTCGGCGGGTCCTCGAGCTTGACCGTCGCGCTTCCCGCGGCATCGAGGCACCGGAGGAGGATCTCGAGGTCCATCCGCACACCCGTCGCCGCGGGCTCGTCCTGGACGACGATCGGCAGGCCACCCCGGTCGAGGACGGCGCCGTAGATGCCCGGGAGGCCCTCGGGGTCGGAGAAGCCCGGCGGGGCGGAGACCATCGCGGCGGCCGCGCCGGCGTCGGCTGCCGCGGTCGCCCGCGCCACGATCCGGTCGGGGTCGGGCGCCGAGCATCCGACCACCACCGGGACGCGGTCGCCGACCTCCTCCGCGACGGTCCGCAGGACCCGGTCACGCTCCTCCTCCGTCAGCTCCGCGGCCTCGCTCGTCACGCCGAGCACCGTGAGGCCGTCGACCCCCCAGGTGATGGCGGCATCGAGCAGGCGCCGCTGGCTCTCCTCGTCGAGCGAGCCGTCCTCGCGGAACGGGGTGGGGACGACGAACCAGGTCCCGCGGAGCCTCACAGGACCCCCGTGTGCGGCACGGCGAACTCGCGGTCGGGGCGGAACGCGTTCGTGCGGTCGCGCCCGACGATCCCGTCGACGACGAGGCTGCTGGCGGCCGGGCTCATCATCACCCCGTGCCCGCTGTAGCCGGTGTTCACCCAGAGGCCTGGCAGGGCCGTCTGCCCGATCAGCGGCCGACGGTCGGGGGTCATCGTGTACTGACCGGCCTGGAGCACCCAGTGGTCGCTGCCACGCTCCCAGACGCTGTGCCAGAACGGAGCGATCCGTGCGAGCGCCGCCGGGCTGCGCGGATCCAGCACGGAGAACGCGAAGCTCGGATCCGGCGTCACGACCTCCTCCGGGGGGGACGCGGGGGTGGTCGGATCGGTGAACAGCGCGAACGCGCCGCGGAACGCCGGGCGCCAGTGGGCGCCGGTGTCCTCGTCGATCGTCATCGGCGCGTCCTGTGGCACCTCCGGGACCTCCGGCAGGACGAGCTTGTGCCGGCGGACCGTGTGGATCGGAAGATCGATCCCCACCCGCTCGGCGAGCCTTCCCGACAGCGGGCCACAGGCGATCACCGCGTTGCGCGTCGAGATCGTCCCACGCTCCGTCTCGACGCCGACCACCGCGTCACCCTCGATGCGGAACCCCGTGACACCACAGCGGACGACGACGTCCGCTCCGGACGCCGCCGCGAGACCGAACGTGACCGCCTTCGGGTCCACGAGCCCGTCGCCCGCACGGTATCGAGCCTGCACGACCTCCGGGGTGATGAACGGGAACCGTCGAACTACCTCTTCGCGATCGAGCACCTCGATCCCGTCGACGCCCCACGACGCCTGCGTCTCCGCCAACCGACGCTGCCCCTCGACCGCGTCTTCGGAGGTCGTGACCCAGAGGTAGCCCTGCTCGCGCACCTTCGGGTCGTACACGGCCTGGCCGGTCCGCTCGGCGAAGGCGTGGAAGAGCTCCACCGATCCCCGGACGACGAGGAACTCCTCCTCGGTGTCGAGCTGGAGCCGGAACCCGCCGGCGGCGGCGGCCGTCGTGAGCGTGCAGAGCGCGGGGCGGCGCTCGACGAGGACCGTTCGAAGGCCGGCCGCGCTGGCGTGGAACGCGGTGGCCGCACCCACGATGCCGCCGCCGATCACGACGACGTCGGCGGTCGATGGCGGATCGGACACGTAGCGGACCGGCACCCGCGGCACGATACCAGGCCCGCGACGAGCCGCCGCCGGCTAGGTCGTCTCGACCTCGATCGGCCGGAGGGTGACGTCGACGGCGAGGTCGTTCGCGATGTCCTCGATCTCGCGCTCGAGCGCTCCGGCGTCGGCGGCCTCGGGCACGGCGACCTCGGCGATCATCGCGTAGACCGGTTCGTCGGCGCTGCCGACCAGCCGGCACGAGAGGTCGTTGATGTTCGCGCCGCGCTCCGTGAGGAGCCGCGAGAGGCGCGCGACGATCCCCGGCTGATCCGACCCGTAGACCACGAGGTAGTGCGTCGCCGACGGGTTGCTCCGACGGCCGGGGTCCAGGCTCCGGACCGTGACGGTGACGCGCAGCGGCCACGCCGCCTGCCCGAGCGCCTTCTCCAGCGCGGTCGCATCCACGTCCCGCGGCGCGTTGACGACGAGCATCATCGCGAAGTGCCCGCGGAGGATCGTCGAGGCCACGTCCTCCAGGTTGCCGCCGATCCCGTACAGCGCCTCGGTGAGCGCCGCCACGATGCCCGGCCGATCGGCGCCGATCGCCGTCACCGCGAAGTGCGCCACGCTCAGTCCCGGAGCGAGCGCAGGCGCGCGAGGGTGCGGTCCCGGCCGAGCAGCTCGATCGATTCGAACAGCGGGGGTGAGACGAGGGTACCGGTCACGGCTGCCCGGACGGGCTGGAACGCCTTCCGCGCGCCGAGCTCTCGCTCCTCCTGGAGCTCGCGGAGGACCCCCTCGATCCCAGCCGCCGACCACGGTTCGACCTTCTCCAGTCGCGTCGCGACCTCCGAGAGGTACTCCGTCTGCCCGGCGAGCATCTTCGCCGCCTTCTCGTCCGGCTCGACCTCCTCGAACAGGAACCGGAGGAGCCCGGGTGCCTCGCTGAGCAGCTTCATGCGCTCCTTCACGAGTGGCACCGCGGGATCCAACAGCGATCGGTCCACCGCCGTGCCGCCCGAGGCGAGTCTCTCCTCGATCAGGTCCCCGAGCCGGTCGTCGGCCGCCTCGCGGATGTAGTGGCCGTTCATCCACTCGAGCTTCTCTCGGTCGAAGGCCGCAGGGTTGTGGGAGACCCGCGCGAGGTCGAACCGCTCGATCAGCTCCTCCCGCGTGAAGAAGGTCGTCTTCTCGTCGAAGGAC
>DATLGG010000317.1:0-4694 GCA_035540615.1 Actinomycetota bacterium
GAGGCATCCCGCACGCGGTCGGGGTCTTCCGCGGGCGTGAGGCCGGAGGGTTCCACCCTTCCGTCACCACGGAAGCCGACGACATCATCCGCTCCGTCGAGGTCGTGGACCTGAACCGTGACGGCTCCTCCGACGTCTTCGCCGGGGTCGGGTGGATGGGTGCCCAAGCAGAGCAGCGTGCGGTGCTGTTCCCCGGCGCCGGCGACGGCACGCTCGGCCCGCCGCTCGAGCTCGGGCTCCCGCCGGGGCGCGCCGTGACAGCAGGCGATCTCCTCGACGGCTCCGCCGCGGTCGCGATCGCGACGGCGGAGGAGATCCAGATCCACCGATCCGACGCGGATGGCGTTGTCCGATCCGAGCGGGCGATCGAGGCCCCGGGGGTCACGTGGCTGGACGCGGCGGACCTGGACGCCGACGGCACCGACGAGCTGCTCGCCTGGTCGGAGGAAGCGCAGGAGCTGAGTCTGTTCACCGCAACCGGCGAGCGAAGCTGGATCCACGTTTCCGGAGGACGCTCGTTCCGCGCCGCGGACGCCACGGGTGACGGGCGGGCGGAGATCCTCGCCGGGACCGGCGACGGGACCGTCCTGGTCCTCGACCGCGATCTCGATACGATCCGAACGGTGGCGGGATCCGCCTCCGACGTCCATGCGGTGGACGCGGCGGACCTCGATGGGGATGGATCCCCGGAGGTCGTCTCGGCACGTGCAGGTGTCGTGGAGGTCGCGCATGCCGACGGACGACGGACCACGACGCGCTCCTCCGACAGCCCGTGGACGCTCCTGCTCCACGACGTCGCAGGCGATCCGGCGGTGGATGTGGTCATCGCGCTCCCGACGATGGACGCGGTGGAGATCCTCGTGAACGACGGATCCGGCGGGTTCGCGGCGCCCACCAGGACGGTCCCGACCGAGGTCTACTCCTGGTACCTCGACCACGGCGACTTCAACGGGGACGGCGACGCCGATGTCCTGGCGTCCCAGTCGGATCCCTTCCTCAACTACCAGAAGCCACAGGCTGCAACCGTCTTCCTCGGCGACGGCGGCGGCGGGTTCCAGCCGTCGGCGGAGCTGGAGACGACCGGCGCTCCCGTCGGGACCGGCGTCGGCGACTTCGACGGGGATGGTGATCAAGACGTCCTCGTGGGAGACCAGTTGGGCTACCTGAGCCAGTTCTTCGGCGCAGGCGACGGGACGTTCGGGGCACGCCAGCCCGGACCGGGCTGCCTGCTGCCGATGAACGTCGCGACCGCGGACCTCGACGCCGATGGCTACGACGACGCGGCGGCCATCTGCCGGAACGTGGGCGGGATCGGTCCGGATCAGGTCATCACGCTGTTCGGGAGCCCGGTCGGGCTCGTCCGGGGCCAGCAGCTCGTCCTGCCGAACGCCTGGCACGGGGCGATCGTGCGGATCGGCGACGTGAACGGAGATGGGCTGCGCGACCTGGTGGTCGGATCGGACATGCACAACCCGCCGACCTGCACCGATTGCTTCCTCTACGGGTTCGGCAAGGCGGTCGTGACCACCTTCCTCGGGCTGCCGACGGGACGCGCCTGGGAGCCCGTGGGGCGCGAGCACCCGGTGACGGAGGCGATCTCGGACATCGCCGTAGCGGACCTCGACGGAGACGGTCGAGACGAGATCCTGGCCTCCCTGCCGTTCGCCGGAGAGGTTCGCGTGACGCCCGTGCTCAGCGACGGGACGTTCGCGCAGTCCTACGACGTCGATACCTACGCGCGCCCCGGCCGCATCGAGATCGCGGATCTCGAAGACGATGGGCTGCTCGACCTCGTCCTCAGCCATGAACAGCACAGCGCCGTGTCGGTCGCCCGGGGTGGGCCGAACGGGTTCGGCCCACCTACCGCCTTCATGACGAACGGACGGGTCCGCGTCGTCCACGCAGTCGACATGAGCGGCGACGACCGGCTCGACCTCCTCGGCGGCCGCATCGACGCGTTCGACATCCTCCTCCAGCGCTGACGGGACGCGACGGCGCAGCGCGCCACGGCCCCGAAGATGCGGCTTTGTGCAGGTGCACGAAGGGACCCCTGCATCGCCGGACGAATACCACTGGTATGCCTCTCGCTCTCCGCGCTCCCGATCGGCTCCGCCCATGACCCTTCGCCTGGGTTCGGGCCGGCGCCTGCGCGCGGCGGGCGTGCTTCTCGCCGTTCCCCTCCTCCTCGCAGGCGCGACAAGCGCGCAGGCGTACGACCCCCCTGGGCGAACCGAGCGCGTATCGGTTCCGTCAGACGGCGGCCAAGCGGACTTCGTCTCGTTCCGTCCCTCCATCAGTGCCGACGGCGTTCGCGTTGCGTTCCAGAGCTCGGCGTCGAACCTCGTGCCGGGGGATACGAACGGCTGGGGAGACATCTTCGTGCGGGACCGGAAGATGAACACGACGCGCCGCGTATCCGTGTCGTCGGATGGATCTCAGGCGAACCGCACCTCGACCGCGCCGGCGATCAGCGCCGATGGCCGGTACGTCGCTTTCATCAGCGGCGCCACGAACCTGGTCCCTGGAGACACCAGCACCGCTGAGGATGTATTCGTCCACGACCTCGCGACGGCGCGCACCGAGCGGGTTTCGGTATCGAGCGAGGGAGCCGAAGCCAACGCTCCCGCCGTGGCCAGCGATGGGAACGTTCCCGCCATCAGCGCCGACGGCCGCTACGTCACATTCGTCAGCGCGGCATCGAACCTCGTCCCCGGAGACAGCAATGAGCTGGCCGATGTCTTCATCCGGGACCGCATCCTTGGAGCCACGGAGCGGGTCTCGGCGGGGATCGCAGGTGTCGACAGCAACGGTGCATCGGGGCAGCCGTCGATCAGTGCGGATGGGCGACTCGTCGCCTTCCAGAGCACGGCAACGAACCTGGTCGAGGGCGACACCAACCTGTGGGAGGACGCCTTCGTGCGTGATCGATCGACCGGAACGACGGAGCGCATCTCCGTCGGCGCTGCCGGCGCCCAGGGCAATCATCGCTCCGGCTGGCCGTCCATCAGTGCCGACGGGCGCCACGTCGCCTTCCAGAGCTTCGCCTCGAACCTCGTTCCGAACGACACGAACGGCCTCCGCGAGAGACTCGAGGATCGAGGATGGGACATCTTCGTGCGCGACCGGACCGCCGGGACCACCGAACGCGTCTCGGTCGGGAACGATGGCGCTGAAGCCGACCAGGCATCCCGACAGCTCGCGATCAGCGGCGACGGGCGCCACGTCGCCTTCCAGAGCCAAGCCACCAACCTCGCGTCCGGCGACACGAACGCCGTGCTGGACGTCTTCATCCACGACCGGCAGACGCGCCAGACCGAGCGCCTCTCCCGGTCGAGCGGAGGCGCGCAGGGGAACGGTCACTCCCAGTGGCCGACGCTGAGCGCCGACGGCCGCTTCGTCGTCTTCGAGAGTGGGGCGACCAACCTCGTACCCGGGGACTCGAACGGGTTCGGCGACATCTTCGTGCGGGATCGCGGACCGGGCACGGGGATCGGCGGCGTGACGGTGACCGTCAACGCCGCGCAACGGCTTTCGCTGGACGGGTGGGCGCGATTCGCCGGGATCGATCTCACGAGCGCCGCGGACCCGGCCGTGGACGCGTCTGCGGGCGCGGGGTCCCTCGGTGGAGAGCTGACAGGCGCGGGGCTCACGCTTCGCCCCGAGAACGAAGACCTCCTGGCGGGGTGGATGCTCTCCTCGCTGCCGGCCACCATGACTGGCTCTCTGCCCATGGTCGCCTACGGCCTGCGGTTCACCCTCGACGGAGTGGCATACGAGGTGCGGAGCCTTCGCACTTCGACCGACGCCGAGCCCCCCGGTGCGCCGCATTTCGTGCTCCTGCGCTGTGCCTCGACGTGCGAAGAACGAGGGCGACTCCGCGGTGGCATCGGCACGGTTGGATCGAGCGTCCTGGTCTCGATCCCGCTCAGCGCGATCGGCGCCGAAGGAGGGAGCCGGCTGACCGACATCGTGGCGTTCACCGCGCTCGCCGAAGCGCGGAGCGAGCGGATGGCCACGTTCGATGAGGTCGTCCTCGCTCAGAGCCAGATCCAGCCCGCACAGGTGGAAGCCGGTGCCGCGTCCGATGGTCACGGAGAAGACGCGGTCGCGTTCTCCTCGGTGAGCGGGCTCTCGTCCGGCCGCTTCACCGCCACACTCGATCCACCGGGCGGCTCCGGCGGCTCCGTGTGGACGCGCGCCTGCCTGGGTGCGATCTGCGCGCCCGCCCACGGACAGGCCATACCATGAGGGCCTACGCGTTCAGGGCCCACAGCGTGGATCGACGCCAGGCACCCCGGCGTGTCGCGACGATGCTCCTCACCACACTCGTCATCGGCACCCTCGCCTCACCGGCGAGCGCCTACCCGCGTCCCGGACAGACGGAGCGGGTCTCGATCCGCAGCGACAGTAGCCAGGGGAACAGCGCATCCTCGAGTCCCGCGATGAGCGCCGACGGCAGGTTCGTCGCCTTCGCGAGCGTCGCGTACAACCTCGTTCCGCAGGACACGAACGCGACGCGCGACATCTTCGTCCACGACCGGCACCGTGGGACGACCGAGCGCGTGTCGATCTCGAGCGGCGGCGTGCAAGCGAACGGGCCGTCGTATAACCCCGCGATCAGCGCCGACGGGCGCCACGTTGCGTTCGAAAGCACCGCCACGAACCTCGCTCCAGGAGATGGCAATCAGCTGTCT
>DATLGG010000318.1:0-2522 GCA_035540615.1 Actinomycetota bacterium
GGTGGACCGGCACCTCGCATTCCTGGGAGATCCGCATGTCGAGCCCGCGCAGCAGCGCACCCCCGCCGCACAGGAACATCCCGCGCTCGAGGACGTCGTGGCCGAGTTCCGGCGGGCTCTCCGACAGGCAGGCGCGCGCCGCTCGCACGATCGCCTCGACCGGCTCGGCGAGCGCCTCGCGGATCTCCTCCTCCGACAGCTGGACGGACTTCGGCATCCCGGTCGTGACGTCGCGCCCCCGCACCTCGGCGCGCGTGGAGTCGGGTAGCGGGTACGCCGTTCCGGCGGTGATCTTCAGATGTTCCGCCGCACGCTCCCCGACCGCGATGTTGTACTCGCGCCGGAGGTGCTGCTGGAGGGCCGCGTCCATGTCGAAGCCGCCGATCCGCACCGAGCGCTTCGAGATCAGACCGCCCATCGAGACCATCGCCACCTCGGAGGTTCCGCCGCCGACGTCGACGATCAGGTTCCCGATCGGCTCGTGGATCGGCAGGCCCGCACCGATCGCGGCGGCCATCGGCTCCTCGATCAGGGTGACGGAGCGCGCGCCGGCCGCGCGCGTCGCCTCCTCGACCGCGCGACGCTCGACGTCGGTGATCGCAGAGGGAACGCAGACCATCGTGCGCGGTTTCGTCCACCTCGTCACCCCGACGGTCTTGAGGATGATCCGCAGCATCTGCGCCGTGACGTCGTAGTCGGTGACGGCCCCGTGCCGCAGCGGGCGGACGGCGACGATCTGCGCGGGGGTGCGTCCGATCATGTCCCACGCTTCCTCGCCCATCGCGAGGACCTCACCGTCGCGCGCGTTCAGGGCGACGACGGTCGGTTGGTTGAGGACGATCCCCCTGCCCTTCTGGAAGACGAGCGTGTTCGCGGTGCCGAGGTCGATCGCGAGCTCGGGCGCCTGGCGCATCAGGCGGGGAGGGGAAGGGGGAGCGGCATCGACGTCATCGTACCGCGCTCATCCGAGCGCTCCGCCGCTGGACAGGTAGGTCGACCCGTCGGACAGGGGACGGCTCGCGAGGAACGCGCTGCTGCCGTACCAGCGGAACCCGAGACGGATGAGCTCGTTCACCGCCGCAGCGTTCGTCGACGGGACCTGGACGCGGACGGGGCCGGAGCCGATCGCGGCGAGCGCCGCCCGGAGGAGAACGGGCATGTCGCGCGGGTGGCGGACGGCGCCGGGCCCGACGCGGCGCTTGCCACCGGGACCGGAGCCGACGTAGGCGTACCCGAGCGGCACGCCGTCGCGCTCGACCGCGACCCCGGTCCCGGTCCGGCGCCAGAGCGCGTGGTCCTCGGGACGAGCGAACCCGCGGGCCACGCGGTCGAGCTCGGCGACCCATGCGTCGTCGTCCGCGTGGAGCGGGCGCGTGCCGGGCGGCGCGTCGCCGCCGCCGTCCCCTCCCATGTCGTTCTCCTCCCAGCGCGGGAACATCGAGCGACGCAGGTAGAGCGTGCGCGCTCCCGGGTGGACCGAGGAGAGGACCGCGAACGCGGAGCACCCCCTCCCCCACTCGAGCGCTTCGTCGAGCAGCGCGCCGCCGAGCCCGCCTGCCTGGTGGTCGGGGTGGACCCACAGCTGGGAGAGGAACCAGACGCCGTCGCGGATGACCGCCGATGCGAAGCCCACCGGCCCCGGGTCCTCGGCGATGAAGAAGGCGCCGGTCCCGAGCAGGTGACGGTACATCGGCAGGCGCTCGGCGGGGTCGAGTGGAAGGTAGGGACGGTCCGCGGGGTGGTACTCCTCGATCAGACGGCCGCAGGCCGCCGCGAAGATCTCCGCAGCGTCGGGCAGATCTCCTTCCTCGGCTCTGCGGATCCTCGGCACGTGACCTCCGGGGCTTCGAGCGGGCACCGCTAGGATAGGGACGTGGCGGACTCGACGCCGACCGGCGGCTCCCCCGATCCCTTCGCCGACACGCCGCTGTTCCGCGAGATCCAGCGGATCCTCCAGTCGGGGGGCGGCCCGGTGAACTGGGAGCTCGCGCGGCAGGTGGGCATCGCCTCGGCACGCGGTGGAGGCGAGGCGCCGATCGGCGAGGACGAGGCCGCTCGCCTGGAGGGGGCCGTGCGGATGGCCGAGATCGCGATCGGCGATCTGACCGGCCTGCCGGGCGAGGTCCTTCGGGTCCGTGCGGTCGACCGGGGCGACTGGGTCCGCGCGAACGCCGACGGCCTGCGGGACCTGTTCGAGGCGCCCGCGGCGCGGGTCTCCGCCCTGCTCGCCGACGCGCGCCGCGGCGAGCAGGACCTGCCGCTCGAAGGCGGCCCGATGCTCGAGGCGATGCTCGGACAGCTCAGCCCGCTCCTGATGGGTGCGCAGGTCGGGACCGTGCTCGGCCGCCTCGCACAGGACGTCCTGACCCAGTACGAGCTCCCGCTCCCCCGGGCCGGCGCGCCGGAGCTCCTGTTCGTCGCCCCGAACATCGAGACGTTCGAGCGCGACTGGAGCCTGCCGCGCGAGGAGCTGCGCGGCTACCTCGCGATGCACGAGACCGCGCACGCGCTCACCCTGGGAC
>DATLGG010000319.1:0-3024 GCA_035540615.1 Actinomycetota bacterium
GTGCAGCAGGTGGCTCGACAGCAGCATCGTGACGCCCCGGTCCCGCGCCAGGCCGCGGATCAGCGCGAGGATCTCGGCGACGCCCTCGGGGTCGATCGCGACCGTCGGCTCGTCGAGGATCAGCACCTCCGGGTCCTTGACGAGCGCGTCGGCGATCCCCAGTCGCTGCCGCATGCCGCGGGAGTAGGTCTCGACGCGCCGGTCGCCGGCCTCCGCGAGGCCAACCTGCTCGAGGAGGTCGTCGATCCGGTCGTCGGCGCTGGACGCCGCCAGCCCGTTCAGGCGGGCCGTGTAGCGGAGGTTCTCGCGGCCGCTCAGCGTCCCATAGAAGCCGACGTTGTCGGGGAGGTAGCCGACGTGCCGTTTGACCTCGAGCGGGCGCCGCGTCGGGTCGAGCCCCACGACCTCGGCGGTACCCGCGGTCGGCTCCGAGAGGCCGAGCAGCATCAGGATCGTCGTCGTCTTGCCGGCGCCGTTCGGGCCGAGGAGGCCGAAGATCTCGCCGCGCCGCACCTCGAGGTCGAGGCGGTCGACCGCGGTCAGGTCGCCGTAGCGCTTCGTCAGCCCGCGGGTCCGGATCGCCGGGTCGACGCTCATCCCGTCCTCCGCGTCACCGCCGCCCGTAGCGTCGGAAGACCCAGCCGAGCCCCCCGAGCGCGGCGGCGATCAGCAAGAGCCCGACGAACCCCCAGACGGGGGAGGCCTTGACCGTCGTCCTGAACTCGATGGACTCGCTCGTCTCGCCGGTCCGCGCCTCCATCGTCAGGAGGTAGTCGCCCGCCACGGCTTGGTCCGACGGCGTCACGCGCGCGATCACCTGTGCCCGCCCGCCAGGCTCGATCGACTCGATCACCCGGGGCTGGAAATCGACCCGCCAGTCGGTGGGCGGGGTCGCCGACAGCTCGACGCCGTTGAGGGGCGCGGTCCCGTTGTTCACGACGACCATCGGGACCTCGGTCGGGCGGTCCGCGGCGACGTCGGCGTTCAGCCGCTCGTCGGTCGTGGAGAGGCTCAGCGAGTAGTTCCCGGTGATCTCGACCTCGAGTTCGAGCGTCGCCTCCTGGCCGCCGCCCGTCGCCCGGAGCTGGAGCTCGTAGGTTCCCGCGGTCGCGTCGTCCGGGGGGTCAGCGGAGACCGTCAGCGACCCGGTCTCGCCGCCCGCGACCGACAGGGTCGAGGCCTGCTCCTGCCCCGAGGGCGTCGCGGTCACGTTCCAGCCTTCCGGACCCGTCGCCTCGAGCGCGAACATCCCCTCCTGGGGGGTGTTGTTCCGGAGCTGGACGTCGTAGGTGAACGTCGTGTCCGGTGCGCCCTGCAGGGTCGGGAACTCCGTCTCGAGCTCGACGCTCCCGGCGCCTTCGCCGGCTCCGCCGACCCGCAGCGACAGGCCGAGGGTGTCGGAGGCGCCTCCCGAGCTCGCGCGGACGGCGAGGCGGTAGCTCCCGGGACGGGCCTCGGAGGGGACCTCCACCTCGAGCTGGACCGTCCGGGCGCGGCGCGCGGTCGTCACCGCGTTCACGACGAACCCCCCTCCACGGAGGACCGCCCGCCACCCGCGCGGTTCGCGCGTCACGCGCAGCGCGGCCCGGCGGCCCGGCGGGCCGCTGACGCTCAGGTCGAAGGTGACGCTCGAGCCCGGTTGAACCGTCACGCCTGGGTAGGGCGTGGTGATGTGGACGCCGCCGTGGGACGCGCTCGCCGGGAGCGGGAGCGTCAGCGCCGCGGCAGCGACGATGGCAAGGACGCGCTTCCTCATCCTTCCTCCATCAGGTCGTGTCGTTGCATGCGGCACCGGTGGTCGCACCGGAGCGGCCGCATTGTAGAAAGCGACCAGGCCGAGGTGTCAACCCGCGCGTATCCTCGATCTCGTGCCGGAGATGCCGGAGGTCCAAGCGCTGGCTGAGCGTCTCCACGACGCGCTCGCGGGGACGGCGCTCGTTCGCCTCGACCCGCTCCAGTTCGCGGCGCTGAAGACCGTCGACCCGCCGCCGGAACGTCTCATCGGACGGCCGCTGACCGGGGTGGGACGCCGGGGGAAGTACCTCACCTTCGACTACGGCGGGCTGCGGCTCCTGGTCCACCTCTCGCAGGGCGGGCGGGTGGTCCTCGAGGAGCCGCCGAAGGCGACACGGCCGCGCGGGGCGGTCCTGCGGATCCGCCACGAGAGGGGACCCGGGGTGCTCGTGCGGGAGTTCGGGACCGAGCGGAAGGCCGGGTGGTGGGTCCTCGCCGAGGGCGACGAGGGTCCGCTCGACCGCCTGGGGCCGGAGCCGCACGGTCCCGCGTTCGAGACGTTCGTCCTGAGCGGGGACGACGCCCGGCGGATCCACACGATCCTTCGCGATCAGCGGACGGTGGCGGGGATCGGTCGGGGCTACGCCGATGAGATCCTGCACCGTGCGCGGCTGTCGCCCTTCGCCGCGCTCGCGAAGCTCACCCCGGACGAGCGACGGCTCCTGCTCGCCGCCACGCGCGAGGTGCTCGACGAGGCCCTCGAACAGGAGCGCCGACGCACCGGCGGCCTCCCGGCGAGGCTCGGCGACCGCTTCCGCATCCACCACCGCCACGGCGATCCCTGCCCCCGCTGCGGCGACGACCTGCGGCGGGTCTCCTACGCGTCGCACGAGGTGACCTACTGCCCGGCGTGCCAGACCGGGGGCAAGGTGCTCGCCGACCGCCGCCTCTCCCGGCTCGTCCGATAGGGTCAGCGCTCCGCGCGCCAGGTCTCGAAGCGTCGCACGAGGTCCTCACCGCCGCGCGGTGGCTCCCGCTCGTCGAGCCAGGTCGAGCGCTTCTTGTCGCTCTCGAGGAGGATCCACTCGTAGGCGTAGGTGCGGGGCCCGGCCCAGAACGGCTCCACCCACTTCTCGGCGGCGAGCTCGGCGACGGCCGCGTAGCCGAACCGTGCCCGGCCGCGCCAGAAGTCGTCGACGTCGTGGATCGGCGCTCCGCGGGTCCGCCGGCGGATCTCCTCGACCCGCGAGTACTCGCCGACCCAGCCGAGCTTGATCCGCGCGCGGGCGA
>DATLGG010000320.1:0-7917 GCA_035540615.1 Actinomycetota bacterium
TACGAGGAGGGCGAGGACGCGATGATCCCGCCGCGCGTACCGGAGGGTCTCCACGACGGCGGCCACGACGCCTGCCTCCGGGCGCGAGGGGTCGCGCTCCTCCGCGAGGCGTCGTCGGATCCCCATGACGAGCAGCGCGGACATGAAGAACGACAGCGCATTGCCGATGAACGCGGCATCGCGTCCGAGGGTCGCCGCGACCACGCCGCCGAGCGCGCCGCCGACCGCGAGCATCGTTCCCCACGCCGCCCCCACCAGGACGTTCGCCGCCGGGAGCTCCTCCGCATCGACGAGGTTGGGCACCGCTGCCGTCGCCGCCGGCTCGAAGAACGCCCCGAGGCCCGTCATGACCCCGACGAGCAGGAGCGCGAACCACACCCCCGACGCGCTGTCGATCAAGAGCAGGCCCAGCGCCAGGACCGTCCGCACGAGATCGACGACGATCATCAGCCTGCGACGGTCGAAGCGGTCCGCGACGTAGCCGCCGAGCGGCGAGAGGATCGCGAACCCGATCACCTGCACGAACACGACCATCACCGTGAGCGCCGAGGACCGCGTGATGTCGAACAGGAGGCCGAGCAGGGCGACCGTCGCGAACCAGTCGCCGGCGTAGGAGATCAGCTGAGCCCCGTAGAGCCTGCGGAAATCGCCGTTGCGACGAAGCAGCAGCAGGGCTTCCCGAGGCCCGCTCCGCTCACCCCCCTCCGTCGCCACGGGCGGGGAGCCTAGCAGAGGGGTGCGTGCGATCCGCCGAGGAGGGTACGCTCCTGGTCCCATGTCCCTCGCGGCGCGCGCCCCGGCCCAGAGCCGTCGTTCTCCCTGGCTGCGACTGCTCGCCGTGAGCGTGGCGGCGGGGGCCGCCGCGACGTACCTCGCCGGGACGAACGCCGGGCTGTGCACCCCGGAGCCCGAGAGCCCCTGCGCGACCCTCGTGCGCATGCTGTCGCTCAGGGTCGGCATCGTGACGATGATCGCCACGGCGCTCGCACTCCTCACGGTCGCCGGACTCGCGCGCACGATGCGGCTCGACGAGGAGCGGAGGCTGGCCGAGGCGGGGGACCTGTCGGACTAGTCCTTCGTGCTCATTCCGCCCGCCTCGCGTTTCCCCCATACTGGACCGGACACCGATCGAAAGGACGCAACGTGGCGGTTCCGATCCCCTTCACCGACAACTACTCCGACCGCTCGAGCGAGGCCGGCTACCAGTTCGAGTTCTTCTGCGAGCGGTGTGGCAACGGCTACAAGTCCGGGTTCCAGCCCTCGGCCCTCGGGATCGGCACGAAGGTCATGCGCGGTCTCGGTGGGATGCTCGGCGGCGGCCTCGGGAACGCGAGCTACGCCGGGGACCAGGTGAAGGATCTGACGGAGTCGCAGGCGAAGGACAAGGCTCTCCAGCAGGCGGTCCAGCAGGTCGCCCCCCTCTTCAACCAGTGCCACCGGTGCGGGCAGTGGGTGTGCAAGGAGATCTGCTGGAACGACGAAGCGGGGCTGTGCGTGAACGATGCGCCGAAGCTCGGGCAGGAGCTCGGGGCGATGCAGGCCCAGGCCCAGCTCCAGCAGGTCCAGGAGAAGGTCCAGCAGGTGGACTGGACGACCGACATGAACGTCGAGCGCCGGCAGGTGGCGCGGTGCCCGAACTGCCAGGCCGAGGCGGAGCCGTCGGCGAAGTTCTGCGGGAGCTGCGGTCAGGCCCTCAGCATGCCGGTGACCTGCGGCCGCTGCGGGACGGAGTCCCCGCGCGGGACGAAGTTCTGTCCCGAGTGCGGCAACCAGCTCGGCTAGCGTGACGGCCTACCGCGGGCAGCTCCGCGTCGGCAACGGCGCGCCGGTGGCCGCCGCGATCGAACCGAACGACTCCGGCGTCGCCCTCTCGCCCGAGGGAGGTTCGCCGACCGAGCTCGCCTACGTGGACATCGAGGATCTGCACGACGCCGACTACGTCCTGCGGCTCACGGACCACACCGGGCAGACCTACGAGCTCACGATGCTCGGGCGCGCGTACGGCCAGGTCCTCGAGGACGTCCGCAAGGCTCGGGAGGCCCGGCTCGAGAAGGACCTGCTGCTCCGCGGGGTCGGCCTGCAGGACACGATCCCCGGGAAGCTCTTCGGGGGGGAGCAGCCCGTCCCGGTTCGTCTCCGGCTCTACGAGGACCTCCTCGTGGCGATCCCCGAGCGCGGCACGATGTTCGGCATCCCCTACGCGTTCGTCGAGGAGGTCGTCTGGGACGAGGAGCTGTACCAGGTCCGGGTGCGCACGGATCTGGGGGAGGAGCACGTGTTCGGCCACCTCGGCCGCCGGTCGGAGGAGCTGCGCGACGAGCTGCGCCGGCTGATCGCTGCCCTCGAGCGCCGCACCGCGGCCACCCTGCGGGCGCTGCTTCCGGGGTCGGAGCCCGGGCTGGTGACGCGCCTGGCCTCGATGATGCGCGACGGGCGCGTCGTGCAGCGACGCCGCGTGGACGCGCTCGCACCCCAGCTGTGGGGGGCCCTCGAGGACGCGGTCGCGGGGACGCCCGAGCTGCGTGCCGCGTACGACGACCTCTCGTCGGTCGCCGGTTGGACCGCCTTCGGGATCAAGGCCGTGCGGCCCGCGGCGGCGGACGGGCCTGCGGATGCGCCGGATCCCGAGCCGACGGGATCGGGAGCGCGGGCGGACCTCTGGTACCTCCGTCCGCTCGCCCGGGAGGGGCGGCCCCTCAACGCGGCGGCGCAGGAGGTGACCTCCGAGCCGGGGCACGCGACGTACGTCTTCCGCCTCATGGAACCGGCCCGGTTCGCGTCGCTGTCGGGCGAGGCCCTCGCCGACGAGGTCGAGCGGTCGCTCGCCCTCCTCAACCGGGCGCTGCTCCAGCTGAACTTCCGCCGAGAGCCCATCTACCTGAGCGACGAGCAGATCGCTGCCGACGAGCGCTACGCGCGGTACCGCGTCGCGCTCCGCAAGCTCCCGCATCTCCGCCGGGCGAGGGCCTCCTTCCTCGGTCGCGCCGCGCACGACGCCGGGTGGCGGCGCCGCATCGACGAGCTCGCGGCCTCGGCCTGAGGTTGGGGGGCGACGCCTCCGTCTGCGAGAATCAGGGGAAACGACGCAAGGAGGACCATGATGCCTGGGTACACCGGGGAGCTGTACATCCTCGCCTTCGACCATCGCGGCTCGTTCCGCAAGAAGCTCGGGGTCGGAAGCAACCCGACGCTGGAGGAGACCGAGAAGGTCGTCGACGCGAAGCGCCTGATCTTCGAGGGCTTCCAGCAGGCGATCGCGGACGGCGTGCCGCGCGAGCAGGCGGGCCTGCTCGTCGACGAGGAGTACGGCGCCGACGTGGCTCGCAAGGCCCGCGCCGAGGGCTTCAAGCTCGCGATGCCGGTCGAGAAGAGCGGGCAGGACGAGTTCGACTTCGAATACGGCTCCGACTACGGGCAGCACATCGAGGAGTTCGATCCGACCTTCTCGAAGGTGCTGGTCCGCTACAACCCGGATGCCGACCCCGAGATGAACCGGCGGCAGACGGCGCGCCTGAAGGACCTCTCGGACTGGCTGCACGAGCGCGGGCGGAGCTACCTGTTCGAGCTGCTCGTTCCGGCGGAGCCGGCTCAGCTCGAGGGCGTCGGCGGCGACGAGGACCGCTACGACACGGAGGTTCGCCCCGGCCTCATGCTCCGGGCGATCGAGGAGCTCCTCGGTGCCGGGGTCGAGCCCGACATCTGGAAGATCGAGGGCCTCGACCGTCGCGAGGACTGCGAGAAGGTCTCGGCGCTCGTCCGCTCCGGCGGCCGCACCGAGGTCGCGTGCGTGGTGCTGGGCCGCGGCGCCGACGATGCCGCGGTGGACCACTGGCTGCGCCAGGGCGCGGGCGTCCCCGGCTACGTCGGGTTCGCGATCGGTCGGTCGATCTGGGGCAAGCCGCTCTCCGCGTACGTCGCCGGGGACCTCGAGCGGGGGGACGCGGCGCGCCAGATCGCCGCGAACTACCGCCGCTTCATCGAGGTCTACCGGGGAGCGCAGGGAGCGACGGCGTCCGCCTGAGCTGGCGGCGGCGGAGACGCCGCGGCTAGGATTGACCGCACCCGAAGAGGAGGCAGCGCGTGGCCGTCATCAAGACGATCGATCTCGTGGGCGTCTCGACCGAGTCGTGGCGCGACGCCGCGTCCCAGGCCCTGGCCGAAGCGGCGAAGACGCTGCGCGGCATCGAGGGGATGGAGGTCCTGGAGACCTCCGCCATCGTCGAGGGCGGCGAGATCAAGGAGTACCAGACGCACGTGCGGATCAAGTTCCGCATCGAGCGGTGACCGCGCGGCGGGGCCCCAGCGCCCCGCCCGCCGGTCCCCCCCGATGACCTAGACTGCCCGATAAGCCGCCGACCCGGGAGCCGCACGGAGAGCATGCCAGCGACGATCCTCGTAGGCACCCAGTGGGGAGACGAGGGCAAGGGGAAGGCGACCGACCAGCTCGCGGACCAGATGGACATGGTGGTCCGCTACCAGGGCGGGAACAACGCGGGCCACACGGTCCGCGCTGCGGGGCGGACCCTCAAGCTGCACCTCATCCCCTCCGGCATCCTGTACCCCCACATCACATCCGTCATCGCCGACGGCGTCGTCGTGGACCCTCGCGTCCTGCTCGAGGAGATGGATCAGCTGGAGGCCGAGGGGATCGGAACCGAACGCCTCATCGTTTCCGCGAACGCGCACCTGATCATGCCGTACCACCTCGAGCTCGACCGCGTGACCGAGCGCTACCTCGGCCGGTCGAAGCTGGGGACGACGAAGCGGGGGATCGGTCCGGCGTACGCGGACAAGGCGGCACGGATCGGCCTGCGGGTCCAGGACCTGACCGACGAGAAGATCTTCCGGCAGAAGCTCGAAGTCGTCCTCAAAGAGAAGAACGCGATCCTCACGAAGGTCTACAACCGTCTCCCGCTCGACGCGGAGCGGATCGTCGAGGAGTACAGGGGCTACGGCGAGCGCCTGGCGTCGCACATCGCCGACACCTCGGGGATCCTGCATGAGGCGATCCGAGCGGGGAAGCGGGTCCTCCTCGAGGGAGCCCAGGGGACCCTCCTCGACCTCGACCACGGCACCTATCCGTTCGTCACGTCGTCGAACCCGGTCGCCGGCGGGGCGCTGACCGGCAGCGGCCTCGGGCCGGGCGTCGTCGAGCGCGTGATCGGGGTGACCAAGGCGTACGTGACGCGTGTGGGCTCCGGCCCGTTCCCGACCGAGGACGAGGGCGAGGCCGGCGCGCGGATGCAGGAGGTCGGACAGGAGTTCGGCACCACGACGGGCCGGCGCCGCCGCTGCGGGTGGTTCGACGCCGTCCTGCTGCGCTACGCGGCGCGGATCAACGGGCTCACGGACCTGTTCCTGACGAAGCTCGACGTCCTGTCGGGTCTCCCCGAGGTCAAGCTCTGTGTGGCGTACCGCTACGAGGGGAAGTCGTACGAGGACCTCCCGCCGCACCAGAGCATCATCCACAAGGCCGAGCCCGTGTACGAGGCGATGCCGGGGTGGCCCGAGGGCTTGGACGAGGTGCGGAGCTTCGACGCGCTCCCGTCGGCGGCCCGCGACTACGTCGAGCGGATCGCGGGGACGGCCGGCGTGCCGGTCCGGGCCGTCTCCGTCGGACCGTCCCGCGAGCAGACGATGGAGGTGCGGTGAGGTGAAGGTCCTCGTCGTCGGAGGCGGCGGCCGGGAGCACGCGCTCGCGTGGGCGCTGGCCCGGTCGGACGGGGTCGAGCGCGTGTACGCGGCGCCCGGCAACGTCGGGATCGGGTCGGTCGCGACGACGGTTCCCATCGCGGCGACCGACGTGCCGGCGCTCGTGGCCTTCGTCGAGCGCGAGCGGATCGATCTCACGGTCATCGGCCCGGAGGCCCCGCTGGTGGCCGGGCTCGTCGACGAGCTCCAGGCGCGGGGCGCGCCGGCGTTCGGGCCGACGGCGGCCGGGGCCCGCCTCGAGGGGTCGAAGGCCTGGGCGCGTGACCTCTGCGCCCGGCACGGGATCCCCGCGCCGTCGTACCGGACGTTCGACGAGGCGCCCGCCGCGCTCGCTTACCTCGACTCGATCGGCGCGCCGACGGTGGTGAAGGCCGACGGACTGGCGGCGGGGAAGGGCGTCACGGTGGCCGCGACGCGGGAGGAGGCGGCGCGTGCCGTCGAGGATGCGCTCGTGCGCGGCCGGTTCGGCGCCGCCGGTGGCCGCGTCGTGATCGAGGAGCACCTCCGAGGTCGCGAGGTCTCGGCGCTGGCGATCACCGACGGCCGGACCGTCCTTCCCCTCGTGCTCGCGCAGGACTTCAAGCGCGCGCTCGACGGCGACGAGGGACCGAACACCGGCGGGATGGGCGCCTACTCACCGGTGCCCTTCGTCGACCCCGACACCGAGGCGCGTCTGGTGAAGGAGACGCTGGAGGCGACGGTCGCGGCCCTCGCGGCCGAGGGGGTCGCCTACCGCGGCGTCCTCTACGCCGGCCTCATGCTCACCGAGGACGGGCCGAAGGTGCTCGAGTTCAACTGCCGCTTCGGTGATCCGGAGGCACAGGCGGTCCTCCCGCGGCTCGCGTCCGACCTCGCGCCCGTGCTCCTGGCCGCGGCGGGAGGCGGCCTCGAGGGCATCCGTCTCGCCTGGCGGCCGGAGGCATGCGTCACCGTGGTCGCGGCGTCGGGCGGGTATCCGGCCGATCATCCGACGGGTCTGCCGATCGAGGGCCTGGATGATGCCGCGGCGCTGGAGCACGTGCTCGTGTTCCATTCCGGGACGGCGCGCCGGGACGATAGAGTGGTGACCGCCGGTGGACGGGTCCTCGCGGTGAGCGCGCTGGGCGGAAGCCTCAGCGCCGCCCGGGAGCGAGCCTACGAGGCGCTCGAGCGGATCTCGTTCGACGGCATGCATGTCCGGACCGACATCGCCAAGGAGGCAGCAGGTGGTTGAGGAGAACCCGTTGGTCGGGATCTTGGTCGGCTCCGCGTCGGATCTGCCCGTGCTCCAGCAGGGGACGGCGATCCTCGAGCGGTTCGGCATCCCGCACGAAATCCATGTGATGTCCGCCCACCGCAACCCCGAGCAGGTCGACGAGTACGTTCGCGGCGCCGAGGAGCGCGGCATCCTCGTGATGATCTGCGGGGCCGGGATGGCCGCGCACCTCGCGGGGGCCGTCGCGGCGCGGACCGTCCTGCCGGTGATCGGCGTCCCCGTCGGGGGTGGAGCGATGAACGGCGTGGACGCGCTGTACTCGACGGTGCAGATGCCGCGTGGGGTCCCCGTCGCCACCGTCGCGATCGGGGGAGCCGTGAACGCGGCGATCCTCGCCGCTCAGATCATCGCGATCCGCGACGAGGGCATCCGCAAGGCGCTCCACGAGTTCAAGGAGTCCCTGGCGGAGGGCTTCAAGCTGTGAGGCCACCGGCCGCTCGACCGGAGGGCCGCGGATGATCCCGCGCTACACCCTTCCGGAGATGGCCGCCGTGTGGTCGGACGAGGCGCGCCTGCGCAACTGGCTCCGGATCGAGCTGCTCGCGTGCGAAGCGTGGGCGAGGCTTGGGCGGATCCCGGCCGAGGACCTTCAGGCGCTTTCGAAGGCATCCGTCACCGCGGCGCGCGTCGAGGAGCTCGAGCGGGTGACGAACCATGATGTCGCGGCCTTCGTGCAGGCGGCGGCGGAGTCCGTCGGCGAGGCGGGGCGCTGGATCCACCTCGGCCTCACGTCGAGCGACGTCCTCGACACGGGCCTCGCGCTCCAGCTCCGCGATGCGACGGATCTCCTGCTCCGGCGGCTCGAAGAGCTGCTCGGCGTCGTGAAGGATCGGGCGCTCGAGCATCGCGACACGCTCTGCGTCGGGCGCACCCACGGGGTCATCGCCGAGCCGACCACCTTCGGGTACAAGCTCGCCGTCTGGGCCTTCGAGCTCGCGCGGGACCGGGAG
>DATLGG010000321.1:0-2406 GCA_035540615.1 Actinomycetota bacterium
GGATCACCCCCTGCGGGATCGACGCGCGCTCGTCCGCGCGCTCCATCTTCGACCTTTCCCGGAGGGGCACCTCCTACACGTCGGCCCCTGAGTGCGGGGCGGGTAGGCTGGCCGGGATGAGGCTTCGCATGCGGCTGCCCCTGCTCGCCTTGGTCGCCGTACTCGCGCTCCCGGGCGCGGCGGCCGCCGATCCGCTGCGTGACCGACAGTGGGGCCTGGAGAAGGTCCGCGCTCCCGAGGCGTGGCGCATCGCGCGGGGGACCGGCGTCGTGATCGCCGTCGTCGACAGCGGGGTCGACCTCCGGCATCAGGATCTGCGCTCGCGCCTCGTGGCCGGATGGGATTTCGTCGACGGGGACGACCGCCCGCAGGACGAGGAGGGCCACGGGACGCACGTGGCCGGGATCGCGGCCGCGGCGGCCGGGAACGGACGCGGGATCGCCGGCGTCGCGCCGGGCGCGAAGATCATGCCGGTCCGCGTCCTCGATCAGGATGGAACCGGACGTGCGAGCGACGTCGCCCGCGGGATCCGCTGGGCGGTGGACCGCGGCGCGGACGTGATCAACCTGTCCCTCGGCGACCTCGGCGAACCGCTGTTCGGTCCCGCGTTCGCCGAAGCGATCCGCTACGCGTGGTCGCGGGGGGCGATCCCGGTGGTCGCGGCTGGGAACGAGTACCTGCTGATGTCCGGCTACGAGGACGAGCCCGCGATCGTCGTGAGCGCTACCGACCGGCAGGACGCGAAGCCCGGGTACTCGAGCGGCGTCGGGGCCGCTCGATGGGGGCTCGCCGCCCCCGGCGGTGCCGGGGGCGCGATCGGATCGGCCGACCGGAACATCCTGTCGACCTACTGGCGGCGCGGCGAGCGCAACGCGTACGCGTACCTGGCGGGTACGTCGATGGCAGCTCCTCACGTCTCCGGTGCCGCCGCGATCCTGCGCTCCGCGGGCCTCACGCCGCGGCAGACGGTGCAGCGTCTGCTCGCCACGGCCAAGGACATCGGCCCGCAGGGGCGGGACCAGACCTTCGGCCACGGGCGGCTCGACGTGGCCGCGGCGACGCGAGGTCTCGCACGCCGCGGCGGCACCGCCACCACTCCGGCGGGGCCAGGGCCGCAGGCGCCGCCGCCGGCTTCACCCGGGACCCCCGCAGCGGCGGGGGAGGACCCGGGCTCCGGGGGAACCTCGGCCGCTCCGCCCGAACCGGCCTCCCCGTCCGAGGACGACGCCGCGGCGCAGATGCCGGGTGAGGCGGGGCCACGCTCCCAGGCCGACGAGCGACCGCAGGGGAACGACCTCATGGCGCCGTTCGTCACGGGCGTGGTCGCGGCCCTGCTCGCGGTCCTCCTCGGGTGGGCGCTGTTCCGCCCCAACCCACCGGAGTGACCGTGCGCAAGCGCGTGGTTGCGACGGCGCTCGCCAAGCACGGACTGAACCCGCTCATGCGTCGCCTCGCGGGGTACATCCCCGGGTGGGCCCTCGTCGAGACGACGGGGCGCCGGTCCGGGCGGCCGCATCGGGTCCCGGTCGGCGACGGCCTGCGAGACGGCGCCTTCTGGATCGTCGCCGAACACGGCCGCCGCGCCGACTACGTGCGGAACCTCGAGGCGGATCCGGCGGTGCGGGTGCGGGTTCGCGGGCGCTGGCGCCGTGGCGTGGCGTGGATCCTCGACGACGACGACGCGCGGGCCCGGACGCGGTGGCTCGGTGGGATGAACCCGGTCTTCGTCCGTGTCGCCGGCACGGACCTGCTCACCGTCCGGATCGACCTCGAGCCGACCGAGCACGGGGAGCGAACGATCGTCGACGTCGCGCGCGAGGGAGCGGTCGCGGGACTCGCTGCGGGGATCGTGGGCGGCATCCCCTCGACGCTCCATTCGCTCGCGACCGGACAGCCGGTGCTCCGCACGCTGGCCGCGGCGGGGAACGTCGTCGCGCCGACGCGCTCCCCCCGCCGGCTCCTGATGGGTGCGGGGGTTGGCGCGCACGCCGGGATCTCAGCCGGTTGGGGGATCGTCCTGGCGGCGACGCTCCCGCGACGGCGGACGCTCGCGTGGGGCCTCTGTGCGGGTGCGGCCATCGCGGCGCTCGATCTCGGCGTCGTCGGCCGCGTGCGGCCCCTCGTGCGAGGCCTGCCGCAGTTGCCGCAGGTGGCGGATCACCTCGTCTACGGGCTCGTGGCTGCGGCGCTCATCCGTGGCTACCGGCGCGACGTCGCCTGACCTCGAACAGCCGCCTGAGCCCCGCCTCGCCGCCGCGCATCATCGCGCGATGGTTGGCGACGAAGGCACGACGCGCGATGGGCGTCAGCAGGTTCATGAGGCGGTGTCGCGTTCGGACATCCTGCTCGTACTCGAGCCGGGTGCCGCTCGGCTCCGGATGGAGTCGCCAGCGCGCGGATCCCTCG
>DATLGG010000322.1:0-4047 GCA_035540615.1 Actinomycetota bacterium
CCCATCCCGCGGACGCTCGCCGCACCGACGCCGGGGATCGACTGCTTCGCCTCAGCGGAAGCGCCGTCGCACCCGCACGCGTCGTCGAGGGCGATCGTGCGCGACGCGTGCGAGACCGCTTCCGCGCGATAGATGTCGTCGCCGCCCTCGTCCCGCAGGACACCGAGGCCGCCGACGCTCCACCCGAACGCGTTGACGGTCTGGATCCCGCTCCACGGCGCCTGCATCGACCCGATCGCGCGCCGGTTCGTCGACCCCACCCCGGCACGCAGGAGTCCGACACCGTTCGAAGAGCCACCGAGCCCCTGCGGACCCGTCAGCGGCACCGACGTCACCGGGCGCGTCTCATGCGGGTCGATCGTCGCCGACACGGTCTCGAGCGTCATGAAATCGCTGCCGCCGCCATCGCGGATCAGCCCCACCCCGCCGAGGGCGCCGAACGCCATGCCGTTCGCGTTCAGCCCCCCGAGCTTCACTTCGTCGTCGCCCTCGATCACGGCCGACGGACGCGCGCTCAGCACGTACTCGTCCTCGTCCGCTCCGTCGTCGAGCAGGATCCCGAACCCCGGCTGCGCCGCACGGCCCTGTCCGGCCGCGAACGCCTGATCCGGCTTCGTGCTCGTGAGCAGGTATCGGTCGCGGCCCCCGAGGTCGACCAGCATCCCCCCGCCGGCCGAGAAGTTGGTCCCCTGTCCGATCGCCGACTCCTGCCCGGCGGTGGCGGCGATCGCATACGTGTCGTTGCCGCCGGTGTCGACGAGCATCCCGATGCCGAGGTTGCCGGCGCCCTGCGCGGGGCCCGTCGAACGCTCGTAGCGGTCGTGGCCGCCGAGGTCGATCGTCACCGATGCCGGCCGGGCCTGCGTGCCCGCACCGGCACTGTGGGTGTGCAGATCGTTCCCGCCGAGATCGATCACGAGCGCCGCCTCGGCGCTGTAGACGTTGGGACCGCTCCCGCCGATGCAGAGGTGCGGCGCCTGGTCGAGGATGTCGCAGCCGGCGTCGTCCCGCGACCCGAGCGTCTCGACCGAGCGCAGCTCCGGCAAAGCAGCCTCGATCGCGTCGGCGAGGAGGACCCCGGCCCCGAAGAGGCGAGGCAGGTCGACGCTCGCGCGCCCGCGCCGTTCGATCCGCCGAAGCTCGGCGGTCGCGTCGGGGTCGGGCGGAGAGGTTGCCGCGCGCACGAGCAGATCTGAGAGAGCGGAGCCGCGCTCGCGCACCGCCTCCGGATCCCGGATCGCCGCCGACGCCTCGGCGCCCGCGGCATCGATGGCGGCGAGCAGCCGCGCGACCGGTGCCGCGAGCTCGCTGCTCAGCCCCGCCGGGACCGGAGCCCCCGTGAGCCGCGGCACATCAGGCCGGACCTCCGCGAGCATCGCGGCGGCGCGCACCGCGTTCGCGATCCCGCCGGCGTCGAGACGACGGATCGCGGCGTCAACGCGCGTGGCCGGCGAGCCCTCGGAGGCGCCCCCCGCGGCCGGAACGCTCCCGATGAGGAGCGTCGCGATGACCCAACCCGTTCGCCGCACGCTACTCCACCGTCTGCTGCCGGTAGCCGGCGCCGTCGCCCGACGGGTCGTAGCCGCCCTCGACCTGTCCCTTCACGTCCGCGGCGAACCACTTGATCGTGACGGGGCCGCTGAAGGTCAGCACCTCCGGCCCCTCGCGGAGTCCGGCCGCCTTGTAGCGGGTCGACGCGAAGGTCGGCCGGCTCCCGTCGGTCGTGTAGTAGACGTCGGCCGGCTCGTTCGTGCGGAAGCGCACGTAGCGGTCGCCCGTTGCGACATCGACGCTCGTGACGAGCTCGGAGGTGGGCGCCTGCCGGTCGAGCTCGAACTTCCGAGCGACCTCGAGGATCGAGATCCAACCGTTCGCGTACTCCATCGCCTCTTCGTGCAGGTCCGCGAAGGCGGGCTGGAAGCCGAGGTTCCCCGCTTCGAAGCTCCAGCCGAAGATCCCCTTGTTGTAGTAGTGCTCGTCCGCGGAGTTCCCGGCCGCCGAGTACAGCACCTCGCTCACGGGGCCCGTCCGAGCGGGCGTCACGACCGTTCCCCGGTGCGCCTTGACGCCGTTGAGGATGTGCTCCGCCGACTCCCAGAAGAAGTGGTCGTGACCGAGCTGCGGACGCGGCAACTCGATCCGCCCGCTCGCGACGTACGCGCCCGGTGCCCACATGAAGTAGTCGCCGTAGCTGTGCGTGTTCATCGCGAACCGGATGTTCGGGAAGCGCTCCGTCAGCCACACCTCGTTCTTCGCCTCGGCCTCGCTCAGCTCGGCGGGTCCGGAGTAGGTGTCGCTCGTGCAGCTCGACGAGGCGCCGGAGTACCCGTCGAAGCGCGACCCGACCGTGAAGTTCCGGTTCAGGTCCACGCCCCAGGCGTTCTGCCGACCGGGGTCGGAGTTCTCCGGCCCGCAGTGGTTCGACATGTTCCGGCGCTGCATGTTGAAGTCGTAGAAGGAGTAGTGGCCGCCGTCGGGGTTCACCGACGGCAGGATGAAGATGTCGAGGTCGTCGACGAGGCGCTTCGTCGCGGGATCGGTGTCGTAGTTGCGAACCAGCCGCTCCGCCGTCTCGACCGCAACGAGCGGGGTCACCCACTCGCGCGCGTGCTCCTGCGCGTAGAGGAAGACGCCCGTCTTCACGTTCTCGCGGTCGCCGCGGATCCGCAGCACCTTCACCGTGACCGGCTCGCGCGAGATCCGCGCGGGCGCCTTGAGGTTGTCGCTGAGCTGAGCGGATGCGGGCGCGACGACCCCACCGCCGGCGTTCCCGCGGTAGGTGTGCGCGGAGACGAGGGCAGCCGCCTGCTCGTTCAGCGCGGCGGCCACCTGCGCGGCGGTGCTGCTCGCCGTGCCCGCGGCGTTCGTCCCCAGCTCGACGGTGACCTCCGAGCCCAGGGTCTTCACGGTCAGGGGGTGGTTCGGCGCGCCCGGGTTCACGAAGCTCACCCGGATGTCGTTGCCACCCTCGTGCCCGTAGGCCTTCGACGCCACGACGACCCGTGACGCATCGGTCGTGCCGAGCGTCGCGCGCGCGGGCCGGCGGTAGCCGTGGGTCTTGTACGGGAGCTCGACGATCTCGGCGATCCCGGGGTACTCGGCGGCGAGCGTCTCGATCCGCTGGTAGACCTCCGTCGGGTCCATCGCGCGCGAGATGAAGTCCCAGAGATAGTCGCCCTTCGGGTCGGGGGGCGGCGCGTTCAGCCAGTCCCGGACCTGGCGCGTCGCCTGCCCGCCGAGCGCGCTCACGACCATGACCTCGGACGGACGCTCGCTCACCGCAACCTGCGTGCGGTGGTAGAGGTAGACCCCGGAGTCGACGAACCGGCTCATCGCGACGGGTGCGCCTCCCGAACCGACCGGGGTGCCGGGGCCGCGGTCGTAGAGGAGCACGAGCTGGTCGGTCGCGATGATGCCTGCCGCGTGCTTCGCCTCGACGGAGAGGTACTTCGTGCCGTTGCGCGCGACGAAGTAGTCGGCGCGGAGGATCTTCACGTCGTCGAGCTCCTGGACGACGCGCTCCTCGGCGGCGATCTGGGCTTCGCGCTCCGCGACCCGCCGGCGCCAGGTCTCGACCGTCTCGAGCACCCGGACCGGGCGCAGCCCCATGAACGCGAGCCGCGTCAGCTCCTCGGGCGTCGCGATGATGTCGACCTCGAACCCGCCCTCGACCGGGGCGACCCGCTCGGCCAGGTCGAACCCGCGGTCGTTCAGCTCGTCGATCGTCTCGCGATGCGGGACGACGAACCGGTAGAGCGCCGGCTGCTCGGGCTCGTCGGGGGTGGCGACCGGCACGCGCGGGCCGGGGATGTCCGGCAGGCCCGGGGCGGATGCACCCGCGAGCGACGGCAGCGCCAGGACCGCGACGACGGCGGCGAGGACGAAGGTTCGGACGCGCGACATGGAACTCCCTCCCGATCGGTTCTCCAGGTGTTCGGCGTGCCTCTGCCCGAACCCTTCGTGCACCTGCACAAAGGGTCCGCCACACACGGTCGGCGGCCGGTTTGGTCACCTGCACAAAGGAGGCACGGCCCCAGAGCGCGAATC
>DATLGG010000323.1:0-2361 GCA_035540615.1 Actinomycetota bacterium
CCCAACATGGCCGCGGCGGCCATGGCCGCGCGCCGAAAGCCGCTTCGCGAGCGGGATCGCGCCCACCTGTCCCTCGCGGACGCGGCGCCGCCGGCCACGTCCGGGGTCAGACCCCCGACGTGGCCGCTGGGGACGGTCCTCGGCACTCGCGGGGCGCGAGTGCCGCCGCCGCTCCGGTTACGCGGCCGGCCAGGCGCGGAGCGCCTGGACGAGCGCCTTCAGCCGCCGGCCCGCGTCGGTGAGGCGGTACTCGACGCGCGGCGGCCGCTCGTCCTCGTGGACGATCCGCTCCAGCACCCCCGCCTCCTCGAGCTCGGCGAGGCGCTGCGCGAGCGTCCGCGGCGGGATCGGCCCCACCACCTGCCGGAACTCGTTGAACCGCACCGCGCCGGAGTGCGACGCGTAGAGGATCGCGAGGAGCCACCGCCGCCCGAGCAGGTCGGCCGCGCGCCGCACCTCGTCGGGCAGCGGCTCGCAGCGCCGGCAGCGGTGGCCCCCGCCCATCAGGCCGCGAGCTGCTCGCGCGCCGGCTCGAGCGCGAGCTCGAGCACCTCGCCGAGGCTCATCACCGGGTGGAACGTCAGCTGCTCGCGCACGTCCGCCGGGACGTCGTCGAGGTCGGCCCGGTTCCGCTCGGGGAGGACGACGTGCGTCAGCCCGGCCGCGTGCGCCGCGAGCACCTTCTGCTTGACGCCGCCGATCGGCAGCACGCGCCCCTGCAGCGTCACCTCGCCCGTCATGCCGACGGTGTGGCGCACCGGCCGGTCGGAGAGCAGCGACGCGAGCGCCGTCGCGATCGTGATCCCCGCGCTGGGGCCGTCCTTGGGAATCGCGCCCGCGGGGACGTGCACGTGGAACGAGCGCCCGCGCAGATCGTCCTCCGCGATCCCGAGCTCGGCCGCGTGCGCGCGAACCCACGAGAGCGCGATCCGCGCCGACTCCTTCATCACGTCGCCGAGCTGCCCGGTCAGGACGAGGCCGTCGTCGCCGCTCATCGCCGTCGCCTCGACGAAGAGGACGTCTCCGCCCGTGCCCGTCACCGCGAGGCCCGTCGCCACACCCGGCACCGCCGTCCGCTCCGCCGCCTCCTGGAAGAACCGCTGCCGGCCGAGCGCGTCGCGGACGAGCGCGAGATCGACCGCGACGGGCGCCTCGAGCTGCCCCGACGCGATCCGCGTCGCCGTCTTCCGCAGGATCGTCCCCAGCTCGCGCTCGAGGTTCCGCACCCCCGCCTCGCGCGTGTACTCGCGCACGACCGTCTCCAGCACGTCGTCGGACACGGAGACCTCGTCGGGGTGCAGGCCGTTCCGCTCGCGCTGGCGCGGCCACAGGTATCCGCGCGCGATCGCGAGCTTCTCGTCGACCGTGTACCCGTCGAAGCGGATCACCTCCATCCGGTCGAGCAGCGGCGCCGGGATCGTGTCGGCGACGTTCGCGGTCGCGATGAAGAGCACCTCGGACAGGTCGAGCTCGACGTCGAGGTAGTGGTCGCGGAACGAGTGGTTCTGGGCCGGGTCGAGGACCTCCAGCAGGGCCGAGGAGGGGTCGCCGCGCCAGTCGGCGCCGACCTTGTCGACCTCGTCCAGCATGATCACCGGGTTCAGCGTGCCGGCCTCGCGCAGCGCGCGCACGAGCCGCCCCGGAAGCGCGCCGACGTAGGTGCGCCGGTGCCCGCGGATCTCGGCCTCGTCGCGGATGCCGCCCAGGCTGATGCGCGCGAACTCCCGCCCCAGGGCCCGGGCGATCGAGTGGCCCAGCGAGGTCTTGCCCGTGCCGGGCGGCCCGACCAGGGTCAGGATCACGCCGCTGCGCCCCTCGTCCAGGTCGCGCTCGCGCCGCAGCTTGCGCACCGCGAGGTACTCGACGATGCGCTCCTTCACCCGCTCCAGCCCCGCGTGGTCGGCGTCGAGCACCTCCCGCGCGGCCGGGACGTCGAGCCGCTCCTCGGAGCGCGCGCTCCACGGCAGCGACACCATCCACTCCAGGTAGGTGCGGATCATCCCCGCCTCGGCGCCCTCGGGCTGGCGCTCCAGGCGCGCGAGCTCGCGCTCGGCCTCCCTGCGGGCGGCCTCGGGCATGCCGGCGGCCTCGATGCGGGTGGCCCAGTCGTCGTCGCCGTCCCCGTCCTCGCCCAGCTCGCGGCGGATCGCCTCCAGCTGGCGGCGCAGGAGCATCTCGCGCTGGCTGCGCTCCATGCCCTCGGCGACGTCCTCCCGGATGCGCCGGCGCAGGCCGGCGTCGGCCAGCCGCTCGCGCTGGGCGGCGACGGCCTTCCGCAGGCGCTCGACCACGTCGGGGGTGCCCAGGATGTCGAGCTTCGCGGCCAGCGGGACCTCGGGGGCGTAGCCCATAGTGTCGGCC
>DATLGG010000324.1:0-9735 GCA_035540615.1 Actinomycetota bacterium
GAAGACTTCTATCGCTCGTACGGGACGCTGGTCGCCCTCGGCATCGGGGGAGCGGCCCTGGTCGCGGTCGCCGTCCTGCTCGCCCGGGTCGTGGCCCCGCGGCGCCAGCTCCCCGAGAAGCTGACCACCTACGAGTGCGGCATGGACCCGGTCGGGACGGGCTGGTCGCAGACCCAGGTCCGCTACTACATCTACGCCTTCCTGTTCGTGATCTTCGACGTCGAGAGCGTGTTCCTGTTCCCGTGGGCGGTCGTGTTCGAGCAGCTCGGGTGGTTCGCCGTCGTCGAGATGACGATCTTCATCCTGATCCTGGGCGGCGGCCTCCTCTACGCGTGGCGGAAGGGGGTGCTGCGGTGGGTCTGATGGAGAACGTCCCGATGCCGCAGCCGGTGAAGTTCCTGCTGAACTGGGGCCGCCGCTACTCGCTGTGGGTCATGAACTTCGGCCTCGCCTGCTGCGCGATCGAGCTGATCGCGACCTCGACCTCGAAGCACGACTTCATCCGCCTCGGTGTGATCCCGTTCGCGCACGGCCCGCGCCAGGCCGACCTGCTCGTGGTCGCCGGGACCGTCACCGACAAGATGGCGCCGGCGCTCAAGCGCGTCTACGACCAGATCCCCGACCCGAAGTACGTGATCTCGTTCGGTTCGTGCTCCAACTGCGGCGGCCCGTACTGGGACTCCTACTCGGTGACGAAGGGCGTGGACCAGATCATCCCGTCCGACGTGTACGTGCCGGGCTGCCCGCCGCGCCCCGAGGCCCTCCTCCACGGCATCGTCAAGCTGCAGGAGAAGATCGCGAACGAGGACATCCGCGAGAAGTGGACCGGCAAGCTGACGACCCCCACGACGTCGTGAGCCGGACCGAACGCGAGACGCGCGCTGCCGCCGAGCCGCTTCCGGGCGCCGAGATCGCCGAGCGCCTGCGCGCGCGGTTCGGCGAGGACGTCCCCGAGGCGGAGGAGATCCACGGCCAGGCCGTCGTGCGCGTCACCCCCGAGCGGTACCGGGACCTCATCCTCACCCTGCGCGACGACGACGAGCTCGCCTTCGACTTCTACGACTTCACGAGCGCCGTTGACTGGGAGGATGCCGGCTTCGACGTCGTCACCCAGCTGTACTCGACGACCCGTCGGCACCACGTCCGCGTGAAGGTTCGCTGCTCGGCGGTCGACCCCGTGTGCCCGACGATCCACGACCTCTACCCGGGGGCCGACTGGTACGAGCGGGAGACGTGGGAGCTGTTCGGCATCCGGTTCGACGGGCACCCGCGGCTCGTGAAGCTCCTCCTGCCGCAGGAGTTCGAGGGGTACCCCCTGCGGAAGTCGTTCCCGCTGATGAGCCGGGTCGTCAAGCAGTGGCCCGGCGCCGCGGAGGGCGCCGACGAGGAGGACGACGACTGATGCTCGCCCAGGCCGGCGTCAGCGTGATCGACCAGCTCGTCAACAACGTGTGGTTCGCGATCGCGATCAAGACCCTGCTCGTGATGGGGTTCTTCCTCACCGCGCCGATGGTCGTGGGCTACACGGAGCACAAGGTGCTCGCCCACATGCAGCACCGGCTCGGGCCGATGGAGGCCGGACGGTTCCACGGCTGGGCGCAGCTGATCGCCGACGGCGTGAAGTTCATCCAGAAGGAGGACGTGATCCCGCGCGCGGCGGACCGCTGGATCTTCACGCTGGCGCCGGCGGTCTTCCTCGTGCCCGGGGTCATGACCCTGCTCGTCGTCCCGCTCGGCGACACGTGGTTCGCCGAGAACCTCGACGTCGGCCTCTTCTTCATCATGGCCATCTCGGCCGTCCCCGTGATCGGCGTGCTGATGGCGGGGTGGGCCTCGGCCAACAAGTTCTCGCTGATCGGCGCCCTGCGCGGCGCGGCCCAGCTGATCGCCTACGAGCTCCCGCTGATCCTCGCCGCCGTCGCCGTCGCGATGCTCGCCGGCACCCTGTCGCTGGTCGGCATCGTCGAGTCCCAGCAGGCCTTCTGGTTCGTGCTCTTCCAACCGCTCGGGTTCTTCATCTTCATGACGGCGTCCCTCGCGGAGCTCGTGCGCACGCCCTTCGACATGCCGATCGCCGACTCCGAGATCATCTTCGGCGCGTACACCGAGTACACCGGCATGAAGTTCGCTTTCTTCCTGCTGGCCGAGTACGCGGGCATCGTGATCCTGTCGGCGGTCGCGGCGGTCCTGTTCCTCGGTGGGTACCTCGCTCCGCCGGGGCTCGAGTTCATCCCGGGCCCGATCTGGATGGCGGCGAAGATCGGGGCGCTCTCCTTCCTCATCATCTGGCTGCGCGCGACGTACCCGCGTCTGCGCGAGGACCAGCTCCAGCGCTTCTCCTGGATCGTGCTCATCCCGCTCTCCCTGGCGAACATCCTCGTCACGGCCGTCGTGAAGGTCTGGATCGGCTGATGGCGATCGACACGAGCACCCGGGTCCCCCAGATCGTCGACGAGCCGGACGAAGTCTTCCGCCCCGGCTCGCCGCCCGGGCAGATCACGGTCGACGGCGAGTCGTACCGTCGCCGCAGCCCGCTCGGTGTCTGGCTGCTGTCGCTCCTCACGCTCGGCCTCTACGCGATGGTCTGGCACTACAAGGTCAACGACGAGGCGCGCCGGTACCTGCGCGACACGAGGATCGTCCCGGGCTTCGCGTTCCTCGCGTTCTCGCTCGCGGGGCTGGCGCTCGTCCCGGCGGCGCTCTACTGGCTCTTCGCCGACCGCCTGACGTTCTGGGGGTTCGCCCTGTGGATCGCGGCGGGCCTCCCGTTCCTGATCCCGCCGATAATCACGGTCTACCGGACGGGGGACCGCATCCGGCGGATGCAGGAGCAGGCCGGTCTGGAGCCGACGGCGAACGGCCTCGTCGGCTTCCTGCTCATGCCGGCGCTCCTGGCGGCGGTGCCCTACTACCAGGCCGAGCTCAACCTGATCTGGGGGAGGACCCCGCTGCTCCCGGGGATCGGGCTCCTCAAGGGCCTGTTCGTCACGCTCCGCCACCTGCTGTCACGGTCGGTCACCCAGCAGTACCCGAAGGAGAAACCCGTCCTGCCGCCCCGCACGCGGGGCGTGATCTCCCTCAAGGCCGAGAACTGCACGGTCTGCTGGAAGTGCTCCCGCGAGTGCCCGGACTGGTGCATCTACATCGAGTCGCACAAGGAGACGCACGAGCCCGCGTCCGGCGGGCGTGCGCGCTCAGCGAAGGTGCTCGACCGCTTCGCGATCGACTACGCGCTCTGCATGTACTGCGGGATCTGCGTCGAGGTCTGCCCGTTCGACGCGCTGTTCTGGAGCCCGGAGTTCGAGTACGCGACGTACGGGATCCACGACCTGGTCCACGAGAAGGAGAAGCTCGACGAGTGGAACTACACCGTGCTCCCGCCGCCCGAGCTCGAGGAGGGAGCCGACCCGGTCGAGGACGCACCGCCGGAGGGTGGCGCTCCTCATTCGGAGGCGCGCACGTCCGCCACGCCGGTCGCAAAGCCGGGCATCGCGGAGGCGAGCGGAGGGCCCCCCGCGGCACCTCCGGCGCAGGCAGCGGTCGAGGCCCCGCCGCAGGAGCGTCCCGGGGGGCCCGCCCCCGCCGAGAAGTTGCCGGAGTCGCCCGCGCCGGGGGAGCAGACGAAGCCGCCGCACGACCGGCCCGCGCACGTCGAGCCCGACGCCGAGACCTACGACCGGGTCCTCGCCGAGGAGCTCGGGAAGGGCACGGACCGCCGCGTCGCGGAAGGCCGGGCGAAGTCGGCCGCGGTCCGCGAGGCCCGCAGGAAGCAGACCGAGGGCGGCGGATGACCGGCCAGGAGTGGACCTTCGCCCTCCTGGCGGTCGTCGGCGGGATCGGCGCCGTGCGCCTCGTCACCTCGAAGAACGTGATCCACGCGGCCCTCTACCTCGTCGTCGCGCTCTCCGCCGTCGGGGGCGTCTACCTCCTGCTGGGGTCCGAGTTCGTCGCGTGGACCCAGATCCTGATCTACGTCGGCGCGATCGTCGTGCTCCTGCTGTTCAGCCTGATGCTCACGCGGGCGCCGATCGGCCGGGAGGCGCTCGACAACCAGCAGCGCGGCCTCGCGGCGGTCGTCTCGCTCGCGATCCTCGCCGGCCTCGGGCTGCTGATCGTCGAGGGCTTCGGGGGCCAGGAGATCCGGACCGAGGCGCCGTCGCTCACCGGCGAGATCGGGATCCGCATGTTCAGCGACTTCGTCCTGCCGTTCGAGGTGGTGTCGTTCCTCCTGCTGGCGGCGCTGGTCGGGGCGATCATGCTCGCGCGGAAGGACGAGGCGTGATCCGCCTGCCCCTCGTCCTCCTGTTCTCGGCCTTCCTCTTCTCCGCCGGCGTCTACGGAGTGCTCGCACGGCGCAACGCGGTGCTCGTCCTCATGTCGATCGAGCTGATGCTGAACGCCGTCAACGTCAACCTCGTGGCCTTCTCGCGGCACCTGAACGACGCGCTCCTCGCCGGCGAGATCTTCACGCTGTTCGTGATCACCGTGGCCGCCGCCGAGGTCGGGATCGGCCTGGCGATCGTGATCCTGATCTTCCGCAACCGCGAGACCGTCAACGTCGACGAGGTGGACCTGCTGCGATGGTAGAGCTCGCCTGGCTGATCCCCGTCATCCCGCTGTCGGCGGCCCTGCTCATCGCCCTCTTCGGCCGGCGCCTCCCGGGACGCGGAGCTGAGCTCGGGATCCTCGCGACCGGCGTCTCGTTCCTCCTCTCGCTCGCGGTCGCCGGCGCCGTGATCGGTGACCACGAGTTCCATCTGGAGCGCTCCCTGACGTGGTTCCGCTTCGGCTCGTTCGAGCTCGAGCTCGGGATGAACATCGACGGACTGGCCGCGATGATGTTCGTGGTCGTCACCACCGTCTCCCTGCTCGTGCAGATCTACTCGACCGGCTACATGAAGGGCGAGCCCCGCTTCACCTGGTACTTCGCGGCGCTCAACATGTTCACCGGCTCGATGCTGACCCTCGTCATCGCCAACAACCTCTTCCAGCTGCTCGTCGGGTGGGAGCTCGTCGGCGTCTGCTCGTACCTGCTGATCGGCCACTTCTGGGAGGAGAAGCCGAACCAGGACGCGGCGATGAAGGCGTTCATCACGACGCGCACCGGCGACGTCGGTTTCCTGTTCGGGATCTTCGTGCTGACCTTCGCCGCCGGCAGCGCGAACATCGGCCACATCAGCGAGATGGCCGAGCACGGCGAGATCGCCGCGGGCGTGCTCACGGCCGGCGCCCTGCTGCTGTTCTGCGGTGCGATCGGGAAGTCCGCGCAGTTCCCGCTCCACGTCTGGCTCCCCGACGCGATGGCAGGTCCGACCCCTGTCTCCGCGCTGATCCACGCCGCGACGATGGTGGTCGCCGGCATCTACCTGATCGCGCGGATGTTCCCCGTCTTCATCCACGCGGGTGAGGTGGCCCTCCAGTTCGTCTCGATCATCGCCGGCATCACGATGTTCATCGCGGCGCTCTTGGCCGTGATCCAGGACGACATCAAGCGCGTCCTGGCCTATTCGACGATCTCCCAGCTCGCCTACATGGTCGCGGGTCTCTCGCTCGGGGAGCACGGCTACACGCCCGGGCTGTTCCACCTCTTCACGCACGCGTTCTTCAAGGCCCTGCTCTTCCTCGGTGCAGGCTCCGTGATCCACGCGGTCCACTCGAACAACATGAGCGACATGGGCGGCCTCCGGCGCTCGATGCCCGTGACGTTCTGGACGTTCCTGATCGGCTCGGCGGCGCTCGCCGGGATCCCACCGCTAGCGGGCTTCTGGTCGAAGGACGAGATCATCACGACGGCGTTCGTGGAAGGCCACTACGTCCTGTGGGCGGTCGCGTTCGCGACCGCGATCCTCACCGCCTTCTACATGACGAGGGCGGTCCTACTGACCTTCTTCGGCGACTACCGCGGCCACGGTCACCCGCACGAGTCCCCGCGGGTGATGACCGTGCCCCTCGTGATCCTCGCCGTGCTGTCGGTGTCGGTCGGGTTCCTCAACGCGACGCCGTTCGGGATCCACCTGTTCGCGGACTGGGTCTTCTTCCACGAGCCGCACCACGCGGCCTTCAACTACGGCTTCGCCGCGATCGCGATCGTCGGGGCGGCGCTCGGGATCGGCGTCGGGTATCGCCTCTACGCCGGCTGGCGCGACCGTGACCCGGTCCGCAAGCTCGGCCCCCTCTACCGCTTCCTCGACCGCAAGTACCTGCTCGACGACATCTACCTGCGCGGCATCGTGCGTCCGATCCAGTACCCGATCGCCCGTGCGGTCAACTGGACGAACCGCTACATCCTCGATGGGATCGTCCACCTGGTTGCCTGGGTCACCCGCAAGCTCGGGGGCGTGACGGCGGCCGTCGACCGCAACCTCGTCGACGGCGCCGTGAACCGCGTGGCGATCGGGACCGGGTGGACGGGCGGACTCCTGCGGTACGTGCAATCCGGGAACGTGCAGCGCTACGCGGTCCTGCTGTTCACCGGTGTGGTCATCCTGACGGTGGTCTTCACGAGAGTGTAAGGAGCGAGACGTGGACTGGTTCGACGATTGGGCGATCACCCTCGCGGTGTTCATCCCCCTGGTGGGGGCGCTGTTCGTGTCCCTGCTGCCGAGGCGCGCCGATCGGCTGATCCGCGCGATGGGGATCCTGTTCACCGCGGTGCCGCTCGTCATCGGCATCGCCATGCTCTTCCGCTTCGACTTCGGGGCGCCCGGCGCGTTCGGGGCGGCCCGCGCGGCCGACGCGCTCCAGTTCCACGTGGACGTCTCCTGGATCCAGGCGATCGGGGCTCGCTACCACATCGGGCTCGACGGGATCAGCCTCCCGCTCTTCGAGCTCACGCTCTTGCTCTCGTTCCTCTGCATGATCTACACCTGGAAGTTCCTGCCGGAGCCCGGCCGGCCGAAGGCGTTCATCGCGCTGCTCCTCCTCCTCGAGACGGGGATGGCCGGCTCGTTCATCGCCTTCGACCTGATCCTGTTCTTCGTGTTCTGGGAGCTCGTGCTCGTCCCGATGTACTTCCTGATCGGCGTCTGGGGCGGTCCGAACCGCGAGTACGCGGCGATCAAGTTCTTCCTCTACACCCTGTTCGGCAGCATCTTCATGCTGCTGGGCTTCCTCGCGATGTACTTCCGCGCCGACCCGAACACCTTCGACATGATCGCGCTCCAGAGCGCGAGCTTCCCGCACGCGTTCCAGGTCGTCGTCTTCGGCGGGCTGTTCCTCGGGCTCGCGATCAAGGTTCCGATGTGGCCGTTCCACACGTGGCTGCCCGATGCGCACACCGAGGCGCCGACCGTCGGCTCGGTGATCCTCGCCGGGATCCTGCTGAAGATGGGGACCTACGGGTTCGTGCGGATCGCGCTGCCGATCCTGCCGGACGGCGCGAAGGTCTGGGCCCCCTGGATCGGCATCCTCTCCGTGATCGCGATCATCTATGCCGCCCTCGCCTGTCTCGCCCAACGAGATATGAAGCGGCTCATCGCGTTCTCCTCGGTCGGGCACATGGGCTTCGTGATGCTCGGCATCGCGACCCTCACGGACATCGGGATCAACGCGGCGATCTTCGGCATGGTCGCCCACGGGATCATCACGGGGATGCTCTTCTTCCTCGCGGGATCGGTCCATGAGCGGTACCACACGCGCGAGTTCGGCGAGATCGGCGGCGGGATGCTGAAGAAGGTGCCGTACCTCGGGAGCGCCTTCGCCTACACCGCGATCGCCTCGCTCGGCCTTCCGGGCCTCGCGGGATTCTGGGGTGAGGTCATGGCCCTCGCCGGCTCGTTCCAGCCCGCGGAGGGGCTATCGGTCGGGCTGTTCCGGACGCTGATGGTCCTCGGCGGGATCGGCACGATCCTCACGGCGGGCTACATGCTCTGGATGATCCAGCGCGTGAACCTCGGGACCGTTCCGGACCGCTGGGAGGGGAAGGCCTTCTCCGACATCACGGCCGTCGAGTACGTCGCCTGGACGCCGCTCCTCATCGGGATCCTGCTCCTCGGGATCGTCCCCGCCCTGCTGTTCGGGATGACGAGCCCGGCCGTCGGGTCGCTCACCGGGATGTTCTAGATGCTGCCGCAGATCGACTACCGCGCGATCGCGCCCGAGCTGATCCTCGCCGGGACGATCATGGTCGTGCTCGTGGTCGATCTGTTCCTGCGCGAGCGCCGGAAGCACTGGTCGATGACCGTCTCGTTCGTCGGGGTCGCCACCGCGCTCGGTTCCACGATCCCGCTGTTCGGGCGCGAAGGGCCGGCCTTCGGTGAGACGTACGTCGTCGATCCGTTCGCGGTCCTGCTCAAGATCTTCTTCCTCGCGATGGCCCTCGGCGTCCTCTTCCTGTCGCAGCGCTACTTCCGCGAGGGGCGGTTCTACCAGGGGGAGTACTACTTCCTGCTCCTGACGTCGTTCCTCGGGATGCTGACGATGGCGTCCTCGCGCGATCTCCTCATGCTGTTCATCTCGCTCGAGCTGGTCTCCGCCCCCGGGTTCATCATCGCCGGGTTGCGCAAGCGCGACCCCCGGTCGAACGAGGCAGCCCTGAAGTTCTTCCTGATCGGGATCCTCGCCGTCGCCGTGATGCTCTACGGGATGAGCCTGCTCTACGGGGTCACCGGGACGATCGCCCTCGAGGGGATCGCTCGGTCGCTCCAGCAGGGGGCGGAGCCGCTCGCGATCGCGGCGCTCCTGTTCGTCGTCGTCGGCTTCGCGTTCAAGATCTCCGCGGTGCCGTTCCACTTCTGGGCGCCGGACACCTACGAGGGCTCGCCGGTGCCGGTCGCGGCGTACCTGTCCACGGCATCGAAGGCGGCGGGGTTCGCCGGCCTCCTCCAGATCATGTTCGTCGCCTTCCGCCCGGTCGCGGACGTGTGGGCTCCGGTCTTCGCCGTGCTCTCGATCCTCACGATGACGCTCGGGAACCTGATCGCGATCCAGCAGCGCCAGGTGGTCCGCCTGCTTGCCTACTCGAGCATCGCCCAGGCGGGCTACATGCTCCTGCCGTTCGCGCTCGTCGGGCTCAGTCCCGACCTCGACCAGCGGGCGTTCGGCGCGGCGGTCCTCTACATCCTGATCTACGGCGCCACGAACCTCGGGGCGTTCGGGGTCGTGACGTCCGTGTCCCGCGAGTCGCCCGGCGTCCTCGTCGAGGACTTCGCCGCGCTCGGCCAGCGAGCTCCGGGGCTCTCGGTGGCGATGACGACGTTCATGATCTCGCTCGCCGGCATCCCCCCGACCGCCGGGTTCATCGGGAAGCTCTTCATCTTCCTCGTCGCGATCAGCGCGTGGCAGGCCGGCTCCACGATCGCGCTCGTCCTCGCGGTCGCGATGGTCATCAACTCGGTGATCAGCCTCTACTACTACGCGGCCGTCGTCCGCCAGATGTTCCTCGTGCCCATCGAGCGCCCCGGCAGGTTCCGCTCGCCGGTGCTCGTCACCGGAGTCGTCGCCGCCAGCCTGGTGGTCGTCCTCGCCGTCGGCATCTTCCCCGACCTCTTCGCGAGCTTCCCCCCGGACGCGACGCTCCCGTAGAACCGCCACGCCGTCGCCTCCGTACAACGAGCAGGAGGAGGCGCCATGCCCGGGAAGAGACTCGCGTCCGTGATGCTCGCGACGATCCTGCTCGTGACGGGATCCCGCGGCGCAGCCGTGGCGACGAGCTACCCCTCGTCGGAGGATCTGTCGATCCTGACCGGACCGTGCGCGATCGTCGTTCCCTCCGGCTTCGAGTGGCTGTCTCGGCTG
>DATLGG010000325.1:0-2290 GCA_035540615.1 Actinomycetota bacterium
GTCCAAGAGCTCGCCCATCTCGTCCGCGCCGCCGGCGACACCGACCTCGCCGGGCGTCTCGAGCGGGCCGTAACCGACAACGTCAAGTTGCTCGCGCTCACCATCCCGGAGCGGGCAGCGATCCTGAACGTCCTCGATGACCCGCCGGACGAGCTCGCCGAGCTCCGCGGCGTCCTCATGACGGACATGCTCTGGCGCCGCGACCACGGACTTGAGTAGCGCACTCACTCGTCCGCCGCCTCCTCCTCCAGCGCCTCGACGACGTCCCGCTGGAACCCGTCCCAGAATGCGTCCGCAGCCTCGTCCGACGGCATCGGCCCAGCAAGCTCACTGAGGAGGTCGCACAGACGATCCATCGTCGACCCAGCCCAGCAGTGAATCCGCCCCAGGTCGTCCAGCACCATCCCGAGCTTCACGAGCGTCCCGTACGGGATCACCTCCTGACCGTCCTCGTTCACCACGGCCGAGACCTCCGGCCGCGCCGACGGCGCGCCAACCGCGCCCCCGCCGCCCGGTTGCAGTAGCGGTGCTCCGCGCCCGCATACTCCCGCGCCGTCCCGTCCACGTGCCCCAGATCCCACGGCTCAGACGGGTGAATGAGATCCCCGCAGCGGACGCACGCCACATTCCCCAGCGCCACCCGCTTCGCCCAAACCTCGCGGACTCTCCGGTGCTGACGGCCGTACAACGCCACGATCAGTCCACCTCCCCCGACCTTCGGGGAGAAAAGGACAAAGCGCGGGTATGTCCGCGGCGGAGCCTAAAAAACGCGGTCACCGGGTGGTCTCCTTCTCGGCGAGGGTGCGTGCTTGGTGGACGAGCGCGAGGAGTTCGTCGTGCGTGTTGATCCAGTCGAGGAGGCGTGCCTTCTCGCCGTCGTTCTCGGACTTGATGAGGACGCGGGCGGGTTCCTCGAGGGCGAGGATGATCACGACGGCCGGCGGTTCTGCGCGCAGGAACGTCATGGGCGGCCCTCTGCGATGTCGGCGTGCTCGCGGAAGAGGCGGTCGAGCTCGTCGTAGTCGATTTCGTCGCCCTCGCCGCGGGTCTCGCCAGCCGCCGCCTCTTCTATAGGCGGCGGCGAGGTGGCGAGTACCCCGATCGAGCCGGGGGTCGCGAGGGTTTCGCCGGTCTCGCCGCTGAGCGTGGCGGCGAGTGGCGAGACCGCATGGCTGAGCGGATAGAGGTAGGTGCCGCGCTTAGTTTCGCCGGGGCCGGTGGCGAACCTGAGGAGGTTTCGCCGGTCGCCGTCAGGATCGGAGCTTTCGGCGACCTGGGTGGCGAGTGCGATCTGGCTGTTGATGATGCGCCGGGCGAGGTTCCGTCCGCCGGCGTGCGCGTCGTGGTAGGCGGTCTCTGCCTTGCCGCGCGCGACGCCGGGGTGGGCTGCGATGTAGGCGGTGAGCCAGTCGAGTGCGGCGGCTTCCTCCTCGTTGCGCTCGTTCGGCTGCGGGCCGTCGAGGTCGGATTCGATGATCGCGAAGCCTTCGCTGTCGCGGACCCACGAGAGGGTCATGCGAGCGCGGTGGATTTTGCTCGACCAGCGGGACTTGCGGAAGACGAGGCGGGTGCGGTCGCGGCCGTCGGCCCGGACGTGGACGACCGTGTCGAACTCGGCCTCGAAGGCGCCGCTGATGTCGCCGCCCTTGTTCTCGTGGTGCACGTTGACGATCGCGACACGGCGGCCGGCGAGATGCCGGACGCGGTCGAGGAGCTGCATGTACGCGACGGTCTCTGCCGGGGTTCCTCCGCCTTCGAGCCCGAGGCGACGGACGGGGCCAGCGATCAGGACGTCGATCTCGTGGAGCCGGATCTGCTTGGCGAGCCCTTCGACGGCGACGTCGGCGCGGAGGTCGACGCGTCCCCAGGGGCGGTCGTGGACGCGCAGCCGGCCGTCGGGCTTCGGGCCGTTCCAGCTCAGGAGCTTCCGGTCGAGCTTGAGCTGGTACTCGTCGATCGGCCCCTCGTTCTCGAGGAGCATGACACGCACCGGCTTCGCGATCTCGAACCCGAGCCACTCGACGCCCGCGGCAAGGTGGAGCGCGAGGTCGATCGTGAGGGTGGTCTTCCCGGAGCCGCCCTCGCCGTAGAAGACAGCAGTCGATGCTGCCGGCAGGAGCCGGGTGTCGGCGCCGCCGATGAGGGGCTCGGGGATCGCCACGGGCCGCGCGACGAACTCTTCGATCGTGACCGAGCTGTGCGCGAACGTGGGCATGTCCGGTGCGAACTCGATGTCGCTCACGCGGCGTCCTCGCCGACCGTCATGTCTGGGACCTCGTTGAAGTCCTCG
>DATLGG010000326.1:0-4343 GCA_035540615.1 Actinomycetota bacterium
TGCGGGTGGACCTGAGCGGCTACCTGGCGCTGCACGTGAACGAGGTCCGGCCCGACGGCAGCGCCCGGGTGACCGCCACGATGCAGGCACCCTCCCTCGTCGTGAACGGACGGTCGCGGACGCCGCGGCGCCTGCGCACGACGATGCTCTTCGACCGCGACGGCCTCCTCGTCAAGGGCGGGACGTTCACCCTCCCGCAGGGCCTCGTCGCCCGGATCGTGCCGATCGGCCTCGCGCCTCCACGTCCCCCGGGGGAGATCGCCCCGGGGCGGTCGTGGTCCCTCTCCCAGCGCTCCGCGGACGCCGGCACCACCTTCAGGACGACCGGGCAGGCCAGCTTCTCCGGCTACGAGGACGACGCCGAAACCGTCGCGATCCTCGACGTCCGGGGCCGCACGCGGGTCACCGGCGGAACGAGACACCCGCGCGGGCGCTACCGCGTCCAGGAGTCGGTTGGGCTCGACCACCGTGCCGGCGAGGTTCGCTGGCTCCGGAGCGTCGTCGACTTCGACCTCCGGGTCAGCTCGCCCGTGTCGCTGCGGGCCTCCGGGTTCCCGGGCGTCTTCCGGGGGTCGGGCAACGCGAGCATCGAGCTCAGCCCGGTCTGAGCCTCAGAGCGCGATCGACCGAGCTGACTTCATCCCGACCGCGGCCACGATCCGCTCGAGCGCCTCTTCGGGGATCGGGCTGTCGACGGTGAGCCCCATGAGCGCGACGCCTCCCGCCTCACGCCGCCCGACCTCCATCGCCGCGATGTTCACCCCGGCCTCGCCGAGGATCGTACCCACCGTCCCGATGACCCCGGGCCGGTCCTCGTAGAGGAAGAAGACCATGTGCTCGGCCGGCGCCATGTCGATGTCGAAGTCGTAGACGCGCACGAGCCGCTCGGCGTTCCGCGTGCCGACGAGGGTGCCGCCCACCGCCAGCGGCCCTTGGTCCGTCTCGGCGGTGAGCACGATCTGGTTCACGTAGTCCTGTGCGACCGAGCTGCGGGACTCCGACAGGGACAGCCCCCGGTCGCGCGCGATGAGGGGCGCGTTCACGTAGGAGACCGGCTCGTCGACGATGCCGCCCAGCACCCCCTTCAAGGCCGCCAGCGTGAGGACCGCCGTATCGTGCTCGGCCACCTGTCCGAGGTAGCCGGCCGACAGCGACCGCAGCGCTCCCTCCGCCAGCGCCGTCAGCAGCCGTCCGAGGCGCTCGGCCAGCGGAAGGAAGGGGCGGACAGCCTCGCTCACCTCCGCGGCCGGGACGTTGACCGCGTAGGGGACGAACTCGCCGCGGAGCGCGAGGGCCACCATCTCGGCGACCGCCGCGCCGGCCTTCTCCTGCGCCTCGGCGGTCGAAGCGCCGAGGTGCGGCGTCACGACCACGTTCTCGATCCCGAACAGCGGGTGCTCGGTCACCGGCTCGCCCTCGAAGACGTCGACGGCGGCCCCGGCGATCACGCCGCCGCGCAGCGCCTCGACGAGCGCCCCCTCCCCGACGATCCCGCCACGCGAGGTGTTCACGAGCCGGGCCGTGGGCTTCATCAGCGCGAGCTCGGGGCCGCCGATCAGGCCTTCGGTCTCCGGGTTGCGCGGCAGGTGGATCGTGAGGAAGTCGGCTTCGGTGAGAACGGCCTCGAGCTCGGAGGCGATCTCGACGCCGAGCTGGTGGGCGCGCTCGCGCGACACGTAGGGGTCGTAGGCGAGGATCCGCATCCCGAAGGCGAGCGCACGCTGGGCGACCATCGTGCCGACACGGCCCAGCCCGAGGATGCCGAGGACCTTGCCGTGCAGCTCGACGCCCTGGAACCGCTCCCGCTCCCACGCGCCGCCCACGAGCGCGGTGTGCGCCTGCGGGACGTTGCGCGCGAGCGCGAGCAGGAGCGCCATCGTGTGCTCGGCCGCCGACAGGACGTTCGACTGCGGCGCGTTGACGACCATCACGCCGCGGCGGGTGGCGGTCGCGACGTCGACGTTGTCGAGCCCGATGCCGGCGCGGGCGATCACCTTCAGCTCGTCGGCTGCTTCGATGACGTCCGCGTCGACGGTCGTCTGCGAACGGACGATCAGCGCGGCGTAGCCGGGGATCGCCTCGCGCAGGCCCGCGGCCGCGAGGTCCGGCCGGACGTCGACCTCGAAGGCAGCGCGCAGCGTCGACAGCGCACGCTCGGCCAGCCGCTCGGTGACGAGGACCCGCATCGCCGCGAGTATAGGTGCGGCCTCAGGAGGCCGCGGCGAAGACCTCCTCGGCCGCCGCGACGCCGGCGCCCCGCTTCACCGGATAGCCCATGTCCGCGAGGGTCAGCTCGAGCGCCGCGAGGCACCGCAGGATGTCGAGCCGGTCGTAGAAGCCGAGGTGCCCGATGCGGAAGACCTTGCCCTTCAACGGCCCCTGTCCCGGGGCGAGGATGATCCCGTGGTCCGCGCGGACCTTCGCCACGAGCGCGTTCCCGTCGATCCCCTCCGGCGCCCGCACGGCCGTGACGGCCCACGCCCGCTCGGGGTGCTCCCCGTCGAGGTCGAGGCCGAGCGCGCGGACGCCCTCCTTCGTCGCCTCCGAGAGGAGGCGGTGCCGGCGGAGCACGGCCTCCTCGCCCTCAGCCTCGTACAGGCGGATCGCCTCGCGCAGGCCGAGCACCAGGCTGATCGCCGGCGTCCAAGGGCTCTCGGGATCGGCCGCGTCGACCGAGGCCTTGTACGCCGCCCAGTCGAAGTAGAAGCGCGGATTCTTGGCCTCGCGGGAGGCGGCCCAGGCGTCCTCGGAAACGCTGACGAACGCCAGTCCAGGCGTGGCGCCGAGCGCCTTCTGCGACCCGCCGACCGCGACGTCGATCCCCCAGGCGTCACCCTCGTAGGGGACGGCGCCGAGCGAGGAGATCACGTCGACGACGAACAGCGCGCCCGCCTCCTTCGTGACGCGGGCGAGCGCCTCGATGTCGTGGATCACACCGGTCGAGGTCTCGGAGTGCTGGGCGAGGACGCCCTTCGTCGGGGCCTCGGCGAGCGCGGCCTCGATGTCCGCGGTCTTCACGGCACGGCCCCACTCGTACTCGACGACGCGCACGTCGAGCCCGAACGCCTCCGCGATCTTCGCGAACCGCTGCCCGAAGTACCCGGCGACGGGGACGACGACACGGTCGCCCGGCGAGAAGCAGTTGGCCACCGCGGACTCCAGGCCGCCGGTGCCGGAGGCGCTGAACAGCAGCACGTCGCCTTCGGTCTTGAGCATCGACCGGAGCCCGGTCGTGACCTCCCGCAGCACGGATCCGTACCCCGGGCCGCGGTGGTAGACGAGCGGCCCACCCTGCGCCGCCAGCACCTGCTGCGGAACCGGCGTCGGCCCCGGCGTCATCAGGATCTCAGGCTTCTCCATGCGTCAGCTTCCCCCTCGCTCGCTCACTGGCGGCCAGCGTAGCACCGGCCTCCTAGCGCAGGTCGCGGAGCTCTTGGATGAGGCGGTCGAGGTCCTGCTCGGTGTTGAAGAAGTGAGGGGAGACTCGGATGCCGTCGCCTCGGTGGTCGACGCAGACGTCGCGCTCGTAGAGGGCCTCGGCGATCTTGCCGGCGTCGGGGCCGAGGCCGATGTTGATCACGCCGCCACGCAGGCGCCGGTCGCGGGGCGATCGGACCGGGAAGTCCTCGGCCTCGGCGCGCTCGATCAGAGCATCGCCGAGCTCGCCGACGCGCTCGCGGATCCGTTCGGGCGTGACCTCGGCGATGATCTCCAGCCCGCCGTGGCCGATGAACGCGGTCGGCGCGGGGTGCGTGCCGGTCTCGAAACGCCGGGCCGACGGATGCCAGTCGAGCTCCTGCGTGCGGAAGGCGAACGGCTCACGCTGGCTCCACCAGCCCGCGATCGAGGGCTCGAGCGACGGCAGCAGATCCTTCCGCGCGTACAGGAAGGTCAGCCCCGGGCCGCCGCAGAGCCACTTCAGGACTCCCGTCGTGTAGAAGTCGCAACCGACGTCGTGAACGTCGATCGGGACGATGCCCGCCCCGTGGAAGTCGTCGATCACCGTCCACGCCCCGGCCTCCCGCGCGATGCGGCAGATCTCCTTCACGTCGAGGAGCGCGCTCGACCGGTAGAGCACACGGTTGATGATCACGAGCGCGGTCCGCTCATCGATCGCCTCCGCGAAGGCCTCCGTCGGAACCGTCAGCCCGTCGGGGCTCGGGAGGAACACCACCTCGGCCCCACGCGCGCGGTGCGCCAGCGCGACGTGGCCGTCGGTGGGGAAGTCGAGCTCGGTCAGCACGATGCGGTTGCGCTCCCCCGACAGATCGAGGCACGAGAGCACCGACGCGAGCGCCATCGTGACGTTCGTCGTGATCGCGAGCTCGGCCGGGTCCGCGCCG
>DATLGG010000327.1:0-8674 GCA_035540615.1 Actinomycetota bacterium
TCGTGGCGCACATGAAGAACACGTTCCACACGAAGGCGGAGGCGGACGCGAAGTTCGTCCCGGCGGCGAGCTTCTTCACCTACAAGCAGACGCTCCTGCCCAGCGACGTGGAGCCTCTCGGGCAGTTCGGGAACTTCCGGCTGCGCGGCAGGTGCGAGGGTGACGGAACCTCGATGCGCGTCAGGGTGCAGATCCGCACGACGGTGGACGGGGCGGTCCTGCGCGGCGAAGAGAGCGGGCACTTCCGCCCCTTGAACACCGGGGACGGCTGGGTCCGGTGGAGCGCCGGCTGGTACAACGACGAAGGGGCGCCCCGGTTGAACAACCCTGTGGAGCCGGCCCACGCGATCGGCCCCGACGGAACCGCGATCTACGGCACGTCGACGCTCGGAGCGAACATCCCCGAGGGGACCTGCACCGTTGCAGGCTTCATCATCAACATGTGAGCGTCTCCGGTCGGACGGAGCGAGCGACCCCCCGCCTACCGCGGGGGGTCTCCGCTTCACACACCCTTCAGCCAGGCGACGGTCTCGAGGAGCCCCTCTTCGAGCTGGGTCCACGGACGCCAGCCCAGCTCGCCCTCGGCAAGGGTGGCATCCAGCACGATGCGTCGAGGCTCCCCCGCCGGCAGTGGCCCCCGCTCGGGCTCGGGGACGAACCCGATGATCTGCGCCAGCATCCGGTAGAGGTGGTTCACCGACGTCTCGAGGCCCGTCCCGATGTTCAGCACGCGACCTGACCCACGCTCGATCGCGAGCGAGAACGCGTGCACGACGTCGGAGACGAAGACGTAGTCACGCGTCTGGTTGCCGTCGCCGTAGATCATCGGCGTCTCGCCCGCGAGCATCTTCTTCGCGAAGATCGCGATGACGCCGGCCTCCCCGGCCGGGTCCTGCCGGGGTCCGTAGACGTTGCCGAGCGCGAGTGCGGTGAAATCGATCCCGCGGTACCGCTGATAGAACCGCAGGTAGTCGTCGACGACCCGCTTCGAGATCCCGTAGGGCGTCTGCGGGTGCGTTCGTCCCATCGCCGACTCCTTCACCGGCAGCCGGCGGGGCTCTCCGTACATCGTTCCACCGGACGCCGCGTAGACCACCTTGCGCACGCCGCTCGCGGCCGCGGCCTCGAGCAGGTTGAGCGACCCGACGATGTTCACCTCCGCATCGTGCTTCGGGTCTTCGAGCGACGGGCGCACCCCGGCCTGGGCGGCGAGGTGGAACACGACCTCCGGACGGTGGCGCTCGAACAGCGCCGGCAGGACCTCGGCTCGGACGTCGACGTTCTCGAACGAAAACGCCTTGCCGTACGAGCGGGCTTCGGCGAGGTTGGCGATCCTGCCCGTCGCCAGGTTGTCCGCGCCGATGACCCGCCGGCCCTCGGCGAGCAATCGATCGCACAGGTGCGACCCGATGAACCCGGCGGCGCCGGTGACGAGGATGCTGCCGCCAGCGGTCACGACAGCGGAAGGCCGGGGTCCGCGCCTGCGTCGAACGGCAGGATCTCGCCGCGCTGCAGGCGGAAGTACCCGGCGGAAGCGATCATCGCCGCGTTGTCGGTGCAGAGCTCGAGCGGAGGCGAGAGGAGCCTGACGCCGCGTCCCTCGGCCTCGGCCGCCATCCTCTCTCGCAGGCGGGAGTTCGCGACGACGCCGCCCCCCAGCAAGACGGTTCGCACTCCCATCGCCTCGGCCGCGTCCATCGTCTTCTGCACCTGAACGTCGACGATCGCTTCTTGGAACGAGGCGGCGAGGTCCGGAAGGGACAGCTCGTTCCGCGCTTCCTGCTCGCGGCGGACGTGGCGGACGACCGCCGTCTTCAGGCCGGAGAGCGAGAAATCGTACGTTCCCGAGTCCGCCATCGCGCGCGGGAACCGGATCGCCTGCGGGTCCCCCTCACGCGCGAGCCGGTCGAGCGCCGGGCCCCCCGGGAAACCGAGCCCGAGGAAGCGCGCGATCTTGTCGAAGGCCTCGCCGGCCGCATCGTCGAGCGTCTGGCCGAGGATCTCGTAGCGGTGCAGGTCGGGCATGTGAACGAGGAGGGTGTGGCCGCCGGAGACGATCAGCGCGACGTACGGCGGCTCGGGCGGCCCGTGCTCGAGGAAGTTCGCGTAGACGTGGCCCTCGAGGTGGTTCACCCCCACGAGCGGGACCCCGCGGGCGAGCGCCGCGGCCTTCGCCGTGGCCAGCCCCACGAGGAGCGCCCCGACGAGGCCGGGGCCGCGCGTCACCGCGACCGCCTCGACCTCCCGCCAGCCGATCGCGGCCTCCTCGAGCGCCCGGTCGATCACCGTGTTCAAGCGCTCGACGTGCGCGCGGGAAGCGAGCTCGGGGACGACCCCACCGTACGTCGCGTGGATGTCGTGCTGGCTGGCGAGGACGTTCGAGAGCACCTTGAGCCCGTCCTCGACGACCGCTGCCGCCGTCTCGTCGCAGGAGGTCTCGATCCCCAGGATCTTCATGCCGGCCGGACCCCCTCGGGCAGCTGAGCGACGATCCCCCGCAGCAGCCTCGTGTACTCGGGCGTCCGGATGTCCTCGGTCCACATCACGAGCGCGTCCTCACCCGTCTCCTGGTAGTAGTTCTTCCGCACCCCCACCGGGCGGAACCCGAACTTCCCGTACATCCGCTGGGCGGCCCAGTTCGTGATCCTGACCTCGAGCGAGACCGCGTGGGCGCCCATCCCCCGGGCGTTCTCGATCAGCTCGTAGAGCAGGCGGCTGCCGATCTTCAGCCGATGGTGCTCGGGGTCGACGGCGATCGTGGTGACGTGGGCCTCCTCGCCGTAGCACATCAGGCCCCCGTAGCCGACGACGCGGCTCCCCATCTGGGCGACGATGTAGGCGCGCGTCGAGCCAGCGTGCATCTCCGACATGAACAGGTTCGGGCTCCACGGCCGCGGATAGACCTGGCGCTCGATCGCCATGATCCCCCGGATGTGCCGACGGCGCATCGGGACGATCTCGATCTCAGGCGATGTTCGCTCTTCGAGACCAGTTGATCTCCGCATCCGATCTCCTCACGTACATGGGGACGACCTCGTCGAAGCGCGAGGTCTCCTCTCGGTGGAACCGGGGGATCGCGAGCTCCAGCAGCGCCCGGGCGTCGGGGAACGCGGTCGACGCCGAGGCCATCTCCACCGGGGTCGCCGCGTCCTCCAGGTCGCGGGCGTAGAGCAGGGCGCCGTTGCCGACCAGCAGGGTCTCCTCGCGGGACGCGGCCAGCTCCGCCGCGAGTCGCTCGGGAGGCCCGACACCGTAGTCGGTCTCACGGGTGACGCCGCCCGGGACCGGCCGGTAGAAGGCGTAGAAGACCTCGCCCCGCTTCCCATCCAGGACCGCGCCGATCCGCCAGCGGGATTGCCGCACGGCGAAGGCGAGGACGTCCAGCGACGGGATCCCGACGACGGGTACGTTGAGGACCTGCGCGAGCGCTCGCGCCGTGGCGACCCCAGCGCGCAGGCCGGTGAACAGCCCCGGCCCGAGACCGACCGCGACGCCGCCGAGCTGGGAGAGGTCGGTCTCCGACCACTCGAGCACCTGCTCGATCGCCGGTACGACGACCTCCGAATGGCCACGCGCCCACGACACGCTCGCCGAGGAGAGGACCCCCTGCTCCGTGCCGAGCGCGACGCTCGTCTGCGGCGTCGAGGTCTCGATCGCGAGGGCGAGCATCTAGGCCGCCACCCCCCAGGGGCTCAGGGCGTCCTCGAGGCGCTCCCACCGCTCCGCCCAGCCGCGCCCGTAGCCCCGGATGAGCATGCGCCGCCGGGACTCGTCGTCCGTGCCCTCGATCCGGAGGTCGAGGTGGGATTCCGGCAGCAGCGCCTCGATCGCGTCGCCCCACTCGACGAACATGACCCCCCGCGGGTCCAAGAGGTCCTCGTAGCCGAGGTCGATCACCTCCTGCAGCCGCTCCAGCCGGTAGACGTCGAGGTGGTAGACGGGGAGCGATCCACGGTACTCGCGCACCAGCACGAAGGTCGGGGACGCGACCGGGTCCGTCACGCCGAGTGCGGCCGCCGCGCCCTGGACGAGGCAGGTCTTCCCGGCTCCGAGCTCGCCGGAGAGGCTGACGACGTCGCCCGGGACGAGGAGCCCGGCGAGGGCGGCGCCCACCCGGCGGGTCTCCTCCGGCGCGGAGGTCGCGAGCTCGAGTCGGCCGCTCATCAGAAGAGTCCCAGCTGCTCCTGCGCGCCGACGCTCACCGGCGCGGGCGACGGGGGCTCGGGGGGAGTCTCGTCGAGGATGCGGCGGACGAGCGCGAAGTCGTTCACGAGCGCCTGATGCGTCGGGCTCCGCTCACCCCCGCTGCGCAGGGCGGCCGCAGGATGGAACATCGGCACTACGGTCCGCCCGCTCCACGTCTCCCGGGTCCCCCGGATCCTCGAGATGCCGACCTGCCGGCCGAGGATCACGCGGGTGGCGAAGTTCCCCAGGGTCACGATCACGCGGGGGTCGACCGCCGCCACCTGCTCCATGAGGTAGCCCGAGCACGCCTCGATCTCGTCGGGGAGCGGGTCGCGGTTGTTGGGCGGGCGGCACAGGACCACGTTCGTGATGTAGACCTCCTCACGCCGGAGACCGATCCCGGCGAGGAGGCGGTTCAGCAGCTGTCCGGCAGCGCCGACGAACGGGACCCCCTGGACGTCCTCGTGGTGGCCCGGCCCCTCGCCCACGAACATGAGGTCGGCGTGCGGGTTGCCATGTCCGAACACCACCTGGGTGCGGCGAGCGGACAGACGGCAGCGGGTGCACCCGGTCGCGACAGCGGCGACCTCTTCCAGCGTGCGGCTCAGCGTCGCCTCCCCTCCGCGGTCACGGCCCTCCGGATCGCCTCGACCAGCGCCGCTTCGGCCAACCGCTCGATCGCGTCCTGGGGGCCCTCGGTAGCGCCGGTGGCGAGCGTGAAGATGGTGTCGCCGTCCCACATTGTATGGGACGGCTCGATCGCACGGGCGAGCGCGTCGTGCGCCGCGACGGCCAGCAGGTGCGCCCGCTCCCGGGACAGGCGGGCGTCGGTGGCCACCACCGCGAGGGTCGTGTTCGTGGCCGGCGGCGGGCGGAAAGGCGTCCAGCCCTCGCTCCCGTCGGCGGGCAGGGCTCCGGCGATCGGCGCGCCCTCGTCGTCGACGACCACCCCATACGCGTTGACCGCGGCGATCGCGCCGACGGTCACCCCGCCGGCCGCTCGCGCGGCGCTGCCGATGCCCCCTGGAACCGCTCGCTCGGGTCCGGCCACCGTCCCGACCGTCGCTCCGGTCCCGGCCCCGACCTGCCCCTCCTCGACGCTGGTCCCGGCGGCGGCGGCGGCAGCGTAGCCCGCGGCGGCGTCCGGACGAGCGCCCGGATCCCCGACGCCGAGGTCGAAGAGGACAGCCGCCGGAACGATCGGGACGCGCGCGACGCCCGCGTCCACGCCCCGGCCGTCCTCCTCCAACCAGCGGACGACACCGTCGGCGGCGGCGAGACCGAACGCGCTGCCCCCGCTCAGCAAGATGGCGTCGGCGTGCTGGACGAGCATGCCCGGACGCAGCAGGTCGGTCTCGCGGGTCCCGGGCGCCCCGCCACGGACCTCCCCCGACGCGACGGTGCCGGGAGGCGGCAGGACGACGGTGCAGCCGGTCCTGCCGATCGGGTCCGTCCAGTGGCCGACCCGGATGCCGGCGACGTCGGTGATCACGGCGTGCCGTCGCCGGAGGCGCCGACCCGCTGGGGAGGAAGGACCTCGTCGAGGTACCGCGTGAGGACCTGGTTGAACACCTCGTGCCGCTCGAGCATCGTGACGTGCCCCGCCCGGGCGATGACGACAGCGCGCGCGTCGGGGAGCGCGTCCCGCAGCGACTCCGCGGCCCCCCTCGGCGTCACGAGATCTCGGTCACCGACGACGACGAGCGAAGGAACGGTCACGTGCTCGAGCGCCCGGCGCAGGTCGAGCTCGCGGATATCCGCAGCCGTGTGGACCCAGACCTCGGCCGGTGTCCGCGCCGCGACAGCTGCCAGATGCTCGACCTGAGCGGGCGAGGCGGCGGGACCGAAGTTCGTCGCCCGCATGAGAGCGAATGAGAGGTCGCTCACGCTCGAGATCCGCCCGCGGATCCGCTGTACCCGCTGCGGATCCTGGACGAACCGGCGGGTCAGAGGACGGAGGGCCTCCTCGATCTTCGTCCCGACGCCGCCGAGGATCTGCCGGAGGACATCGGACGCCGTCGTATCGGCAAGGACCACGCCGCGCACCCGCGCGCCGAATTCCCCGGGGTGCCGCTCGGCGAACCCCAGGATCCCCATACCCCCCATGCTGTGGCCGATCAGCACGGCCGGCGCGTCTCCGGCGACCGCGTCGAGGACGGCTCGGATGTCGCGCCCCATCGCTCGCACCGAGTAGTCGTCCTCCGGCGGCTTTCCCGAGCGACCGTGCGCGCGCTGGTCGAACAGGACGCAGCGGTAGCGGTCGGAGAACGCCGTCCACTGGTAGTGCCACGTCGTCATGTCGAGGCTGAACCCGTGGCAGAAGACGAGCACGGGTGCTCCGACGGGACCCGCCGCGCGCACCGCGAGCTCGGTGCCGTCGAAAGAGCGGACCGGGCCGAGGTCGTCGGGCGGCAAGGCCTCGAGGGGGACGCCCGCCTCGGGGTCCGGGCCGGAGCGGAGGCGCCGGAAGGCGGCCCGTTCCGCCACGACCGCGACCGCGGCGCCGGCGGCGGCGACACCCACTCCCGCGGCGATGCGCGCGGTCCGCCTCATGCTCCCCCGCGATGCTCGCGCGGCACCCGCGCCCCGACCGCGCACACGACCTCGTATCCGATCGTCCCCGACCATTCCGCCACCTCCTCGGCGGTGATCTCCTCGTGACCCTGTCGGCCGAACAGAACGACCTCTTCTCCGGGCGCAACCTCCTCGTCCCCGCAGTCGACGAGGATCTGATCCATCGTCACCGTCCCGGCGATCGGCCGCCGCACGCCCCGGACCAGCACACGCCCACGACCCGACAGACGGCGCGTGTACCCGTCGGCGTACCCGATCGGGACCGTCGCGATCCACGCGTCGCGCTCGAGCCGGTACCGGAGCCCGTACGACAGCGCCTCGCCTGCCTCGACCCGCTTCACGAACGCCACCCTGGAGCGAAGCGACATCGCCCGGCGCAAGCCCTCGCTCCCGACCTCCGACGACGGGGCGATCCCGTAGAGCGCGATCCCGGCGCGGACGAGGTCGAACCTCGCTTCGGGAAGCGTCAGCGCGGCCGCCGAGTTGGCCGCGTGCCGGTAGCGGGGGTCGAACCCGGCGCTCCGGAGGGCTTCGACGACCTGGCCGAACCGCTCGAGCTGCCCGCGAGTCGCTTCGTGCCCGACTTCGTCGGCGACCGCGAGGTGGGTCCAGATGCCCTCGACCTCGAGACCGTGCTCGGCGGCATCCCGGCAGAGCGGGAGGGCGTCCTCCGGACGGGCGCCGACCCGGTGCATCCCGGTGTCGACCTTCAGGTGGCAGCGGATGGCGCCGGCAGACCCGGCTGCGGCGAGACGAGCGATCCCCTCACCGGTGTAGACCGTGGGGGTGAGGCCGGCGGCGAGGGCATCCTTCTCCGCGCCCCGGGGGACCTCGGTCAGGACGAGGATCGGCGCCTCGACGCCGGCGTCGCGCAGGTCGAGTCCCTCCTCGACGAGCGCGACCGCCAGCCAGCTCGCCCCCGCGGCGAGCGCCGTTCGCGCGACGGGGACGGCGCCGTGACCGTAGGCGTCGGCCTTGACGACCGCCATCAGCTCCGCATCCGAGGGCTTCAGCCGCCTGGCGTTGTGCGCGATCGCGTCGAGGTCGACGACCGCCACCGTCGGACGGAAGCTCACCGGAGGATCCTGTCGATGGCGACCGGCAGGGCATCGGCGACGTCGCCGGCGAGCGCGCCCTCGTGCAGCAGCTCGCCCGCGAGCCCGTGCACGTAGGCGCCGACGGTCGCGGCCTCCGGGGCGAACCCGCCGCGTGCGAGGTACGCCCCGATCGCGCCGGCGAGCACGTCGCCCGTCCCTCCGGTCGAGAGTGCGGGTGAGCCGGTCGGGTTGATGCGCACCTCGCCCCCCGGCAGAGCGATGACCGAGCGCGCCCCCTTCAGCAGGATCGTCGCGCGCGTCTCGGCCGCGGCCTTGCGGGCGATGCCGATCCGATCCTCGAGCACCTCCCCCACCGGCATCCCGAACAGCCGCGCGAACTCCCCCGTGTGCGGCGTGAGGACGAGGTCGGTCCCGGCCGCGGCGAACTCGCCGGCGTTCCCGGCGAACGCGTTCAGTCCATCGGCGTCGAGGACGACCGGCTTCGGTGCGATCGCCACGAGCCGCCGGACGAACGCCGGGATCTCCGGATCGCCCGTGAGGCCTGGCCCGATGACGATCGCGTCGAAGGCCTCCAGGTCGATGTCGTCGGGGGTGGGCGGCAGCGTCCCGTACGTCGCTTCGGGCAAGACCGGCTGGATCGCCGGGAGCGCCTCCGCGGGCGCGAGGAGGTGAACGAGTCCGGCACCCGCACGGTAGGCGCCTCGAGCCACGAGCGTCGGTGCGCCGGTCATCCGGGCAGAGCCCGCGACGACGAGGACCACGCCGGAGGTGCGCTTGTGGGCATCGGTCCCCCTCCTCGGCAGCAGATCGCGCACCGTCGCCTCGTCGACCAAGAGCACGTCCGAGCGGACCAGGTC
>DATLGG010000328.1:0-2207 GCA_035540615.1 Actinomycetota bacterium
AGCTTGAGGGGCTAGTCCGGGAATACCGGGTGGGGGTTCAAGTCCCCCCTCGCCCACCACGAAGTCGCAGGTCGCTGCACACACGGCGACCCCGGTGGATCAGTCGGGGGCGTCCGGTAGCTGTCGGATGAGCAGCTGAGCGGCGGCGAGGACACCGGCGGCGACAATGAGCGCAGTGCGGTGACCGTCGACGGCCGTGACCGATGCCGCCGTGGCGATCGCGGCGAGGACGGTGATGCCGATGGCGGCGCCGAGCTCCTGGGATGCATTGAGGAGCCCCGAGGCCGCGCCCTGCCAGTCGGCCGTGACGCCGGTCGTGCCCACGACGAAGGTCGGCGCGTACGAGAAGGCGCTCCCGATGGCGATCAGCGCGAGCGCTGGGAGCACGTCACGCAGATAGCTCCCGTCGTCGGGGAGTCGTGAGAGCAGCGCTGTCCCCACGGCGGCGAAGCCGAATCCGATGCTGAGCAGCTGGCGGGCGCCGACCGAGGCGATCCGCGCTCCGATCCTCGGCGAGATGAGGAGCACGAGAAGGGTGATCGGAGCGAAGGCGGCGCCCACAGCGAGGGGCGAGTAGCCGAGGCCGACCTGGAGATACAGCGTCGTGAAGAACAACGCGGCGCCGAGCGTCCCCGCGTTGACGGCGAGCAGGACGTTGCCGGTGACGACCTGGCGCGTTCTCAGGAGCGCGTGGTCGACGAGGGGCTCGTCGTGACGTCGCTCGGAAACGGCGAACGCCGCCAGCAGCGCGCAGGCGACGCCTGCTCCGACGGCGGTCGTGGTCGCGGATGCACCCTCCCCGATCCGAGTGAGTGTGAGGGTCGCCGCTGCGAGACCGGCGGTGAGGAGGATCGCCCCCCGGCTGTGCACCCGCGTCGCTTCGGCGGGTCGGCTCTCCTGGAGGTGGCGCGTGGCGAGCGCGATGGTCGCGATCCCGATTGGGACGTTGATCAGGAAGATCGACCGCCACCCGAGGACGTCCGTCAGTGCTCCGCCGAGGAGCTGGCCGACAATCGCTCCGCCGGAGCCGACAGCGCCCCAGTAGCCGAGCGCGCGGCCGCGCGCTCCGTCCTCTTCGAAGGTCACCATCAGCAGTGCGAGCGCGCTTGGCGAGGCCATCGCGGCGCCGACCCCCTGGCAAGCTCGCGCAGCGACCAGCGACCACCCGGAGTGCGCGAGGCCGGTCGCGAGCGAAGCGAGGGTGAAGACCGCCAGCCCGGCGAGGAACAGGCGGCGACGTCCGAACACGTCACCCATGCGTCCGAACCAGATGAGCAGGCTGCCGAACGTGAGGGTGTAGGCGACGGCGATGAGCTGCAGCCGGCTGTCCGGCAGCCCAAGGTCAGCGCGGATCGACGGGATGGCGACGTTCACCACGACGACATCGACGACAAGCATGAACTGGGCGGCGCAGAGCACACCCAGCGCGGCGACGCCTCGTCGCTGTCCGCTCAGCCGCGCGGTCGCCGTCATGCCGAGATCCCCAGCTCCCGAGCGCGGCTCCCCCAGTCCGGGCGCGTCCCGTCGACGTCGTCGAAGCCGTACGCCCGGGCCAGCTCCCACGTCGAGGTGGCGGTCCCGGTGCGGCGCATCTTGTTCGGATCGGCGGCGAGCGAGGCAACGGCTCGACCGATGTACCTCGGTGTCTCGGAGAATGCGAAGTTCGGATCCGTCGCGATGCCCGCCTGCCAGTTCTCCTCGTCGACTCCGAAGTGCTCGAGCACCGTTTCAGAGCGGAGGAACCCGGGTGTCAGAGCCAGGACCGTGACGCCGTGGGTGCGCAGCTCCTCGGCTTGTGCCATGGCAAGACGGATGACCGAAGCCTTGGCGAGGTCGTAGAACAAGGACCCGCGGTATCGGTCGGAGACGCCATCGGTCACCTCCACGATCAACGATCCCGGGGTTCGCATCAGCAGGGGAGCGGCGTGCCAGCTGGTGATCAGGTGGGTCTCGACTGCGTTGCGTACCAGCGCGATGCCGTTCCCGAGGTCGTGCTCCCAGAACGACGCGCCCCAGTCCGTGAGCGGGTCCCCGCCCCACACATCGTTGACGAGGATGTCGAGGCGCCCCCGACCCTCGACGATTCGGTCGATCAGCTCGCGCACCTGCGAGGGGTCCGCGTGATCGACCCGTACCGGGATGCCCGTGCCGCCCGCCTCGTCGACGAGTCGTGCGGTCTCATCGATCGTCTCGGGGCGTCCCATGGG
>DATLGG010000329.1:0-9799 GCA_035540615.1 Actinomycetota bacterium
TCACGGACCCGGCGGGTCTCGGCCCGCTCGAAGGACCGACGCGCGCCGCCGTGGGAGCCATGGCGGCGCGGCCGTACCTCGTCGCCGGTCGCGACCGCCTCTGCACCGCGGTGATGGAAGCGATCCCTCGCACGGTGGTGAAGATCGGTGCCGAAGGGCTCGTGTGCGCCGGTCTGCTGGACCGCGGGATCGGGATCGCGCTGAAGGTCGACGACGGGTCCTCGCGTGCTCGTGCGCCCGCCCTCCTCGCGGTCCTGCGCGACCTCGATGCGGCGACCGACGAGATCCTCGACGGGCCGCTCGCGACGTTCGCCGCTCCGCCGGTCCTCGGCGGCGGCGAGCGCGTCGGGAGGATCGCGCCCGCCGTCGAGCTCCAGCGGTCCTGACGGGGACCTTCCGGTAGGGTCGGAGCGTGCCCGATGTCGACGATGCCGTCGCGACGATCGACCGCTTCCTGAGGACCGCTGCCGAGGAGGACCAGCTCACGCTGCTCGGCTCGGGCGAGGGGGTCTGGGACGTCCTCGTCCCCTCCACCTGGAAGGAGTCGATCGCGGTGACGCTGCGGCTCGGGGACTGGAGCCTCCAGGGCGAGGCGTTCTTCCTTCGCGCGCCGGAGGACAATCGGCCCGAGAGCTTCCACCTCCTGCTCCAGCGCAACGTCCGCTCCGGGCCCTGGCGTTTCGCAGCGAACGCGGCCGGGGACGCGACCCTGCATGCCTACCTGCCGCGCGCCGCGATCTCCGAGGACGAGCTCGACCGCTTGCTCGGCGCCCTCGTCACGCTCTCCGATGAGACGTACGCCCCCTACATGCGGCTCGCGTACCAGCGGGCCCTCGAGGAGCAGGTGCGGCGAGGCGGCCCCGGGGTGGACCAGCCGCCGCCCTGGGCGCGGTAGGCAGGAACCTCGCACCCGCCGTCGAACACGAGCGAGGAGGTTCCTTCTTCGGATGTCGCACGAGTTGATACGCCGGACGCGCTCGGCCGCCGCTGGCGCGCTGCGCCGGATCCGCGGGTCCTCGCCGGACGAGGCCGAGCGGCTCGAGGCTGCCTTGCGCCTGGTCCTGGCGGCCTCGCATGACTTCAAGACGCCGCTCACCGGCCTCTACGGCTGGACCCGAACGCTTCGCTACCGCTGGCGGACGCTGCCCGACGCGCAGCGCGAGGAGGTCCTCGATCGCATGCTCCGACAGCTCGCGGGGCTGTCGAGGACGCTCGACAACGTCCTCGCGACGGCTCGCCTCGGCACGGTGCCGGCGGCGCGGCCGCTCGACATCCGTGACGCCGTCCACGCGGCCGTTCGCGAGGTGTTGATGCTCGACCCCGAGCGCGAGGTCGTCACCGTCGTTCCGGAACACTCGGTCGAGGTCCTGGCGGATCACGCCCGCCTCGGGAGGATCCTCGCGAACCTGCTCGACAACGCGGTGAAGTACTCGCCGGCGGATGCGCCCGTCACGATCCGTCTCGTGGAAGACGGCGCGGAGGTCCGCGTCGAGGTCGAGGACCGGGGTCCCGGGCTGGACCGTGTCGAGATCCGAGAGATCTTCGACCCACACGTCCGGACCGGGGTGGCGCGCCGCTCGGGGGCGCGCGGCACCGGCCTCGGGCTGTTCCTGGCGCGTTCCTTCGCCCACGATCTCGGCGGTGACCTGCTGGTTCGCTCGCGCCTCGGAGAAGGATCGACGTTCGCGCTCCGACTTCCGCGAGAGTGACAGGAATTTTTTTCTAGGCCATCTACCTGCGGAAACGCGTCGCGAACAGGGATTTTGGCAGGTTGACGGCTGCAGCCCCTCCGCGTATCGTTCGCGTTGCTCCGACCGGCTGGAGCGGCGGACCGGAAGCCCCCCGGGGCGGACGGTCAGCCAGGAAGGTCGATCGGAGCAACTGGCCCGAGGGGCTGAAGGTGGTCGGCTCGATCGGTGGGGTTCGCCTCACCGGACGGGACGACGAGCCGGAGGTCCCTCGGGCCTTTCTCGTCGTCCGGCGGATCGGCGGGATCGGGCCCGCGGATATACTCGGCGCGGAGGTGAGGAGATGCCCGGCCGCGTCCTGATCGTCGTCGACACCCAGGAAGGGTTCACCCGCCGCGGCAACCTGGCGAGCGAAGTGACCACGGCGGCCATCCCAGCGATCCGCAAGCTCGTGGAGGCCGAGGTGGACGCCGGGACGCCCCTCATCTTCACGAAGGACAGCCACGTCGACGGCGACCCCGAGTTCGAGATGTTCCCGCCCCACTGCATCGTCGGGACCGAGGAGCACGACCTCGTGGAGGAGCTCCGGCCGTTCGAGGGACGGGCGACGGCGGTGATCGAGAAGATGCGCTACTCGGCGTTCTTCCGGACCGGCCTCGAGGATCTGCTGCGTGAGCTCGACCCCGACGAGGTGCAGGTCGGTGGCCTCTGCACCGACATCTGCGTCCTGCACACGGTCGCGGACCTCCGCAACCGCGACTTCCGCGTCGCGGTCCATCGCGATGCCGTCGAGACCTTCGACGCACCCGGCCACGATCACGACGAGGTCAACCGCTGGGCCCTCGGGCACATCGAGGGGATCCTCGGGGCGCGGGTGATCTGAGGAGATGGGGGCTCCGCTCCTCCGCGACCCGGTGCTGTGGGCGGCGCGTCAGCCGGCCGTCCGGCGGATGGCGGAGGAGGGCGGGCTGGCGCGCGCGATCGCGCTGCGGTTCGTCGCCGGCGAGGACCTCGACCAGGCGATCGTCGCCGCGCGCGAGCTGAACGCCCGTGGGATCGGCGCGATGCTCGACCACCTCGGCGAGAACGTGGCCTCCGCCGAGCAGGCCTCCGCCGCCGCCGACGGCTACGTGCTCGCGATCAAGCGGATCCGCGAGGACGAGCTTCCGGACGCGAACATCTCGGTGAAGCTCACGCAGCTCGGGCTCGACGTCTCGCGCGAGCTCTGCCTAGAGAACGCCGGGCGGGTCCTCGAGGCGGCTGCCGGCATGCAGGTCATGGTGGACATGGAGGCGTCCCCCTACGTCGGGGCGACCCTGGAGGTCGTGCGGGAGCTGCGTGAGCGCTTCCTCGAGCTCGGCGTGTGCGTGCAGGCCTACCTGCACCGGACCGCGGCCGACGTGCGGCGACTGGCCGAGGAGGGGGTCACGGTCCGCGTCTGCAAGGGCGCCTACCTCGAGCCCCCGTCCGTCGCGATCCCTGACCGGCGGGAGGTGGACCGGATGTTCGGCCGCCTCGCGGCGACGCTGCTCGCCGCTGGCTGCGAGGTTCACCTCGCCACCCACGACCTCCGCCTCATCGAGCAGGCGAAGCGGTTCGCGGAGCGCCGCGGGATCCCGCCGGAGCGGTTCGAGTTCCAGATGCTCCACGGGATCCGTCGCGACCTCTTGCAGCGGCTGGCCGACGACGGCTACCGCACGCGGACCTACGTCCCGTACGGCCGTGAGTGGTACCCGTACCTCACGCGGCGCCTGGCGGAGCGACCGGCGAACCTGTGGTTCTTCGCGGCCAACCTCCTGCGGTGGCGCCGGTGACGGATCGTCGCGTCGCGTTCCTCGGCGTCGGGCGCATGGGTGAGGCGCTCGTCGCGGGGTTGATCCGCGCGGGCGGCCGGGCGTCGGACGAGGTCATGATCACCGCCCGCCGCGAGGAACGGGCGAAGGAGCTGGCCGACCGCTACCGCGTGCAGGCGACGACGTCGAACGCCGAGGCCTGCGCCTGGGCGCGCACGCTCGTCCTCACGGTCAAGCCGCAGGACATGAACACGCTGCTCTCGCAGCTCGAGGTCACCCCCGAGCATCTGCTCGTCAGCTTCGCGGCCGGCATCCGCACCGCGACGCTCGAGGCCGGCACGCCCGAGGGCGTGCCGGTGGTGAGGGTGATGTCGAACGTGCCGGTCCTCGTCGACGAGGCGTTGTCGGTGATCAGCGCCGGTCGCCACGCCACCGACGAGCATCTGGCGGTCGCGGAGGAGATCCTCGGCAACGTCGGGCGGGTCCTGCGTCTGCGCGAGAAGCACCAGGACGCCGTGACCGCGACCTCCGGGTCGGGGCCCGCCTACTTCGCGCTCCTCGCCGAAGCGATGATCGACGCCTGCATCCTGCTCGGGGTCTCGCGCGACGTCGCGACCGACCTGATCGTGCAGACGATGCTCGGGACGGCGAAGATGCTCCGGGACACGGGGATGCACCCCGTCGAGATCCGCGAGATGGTGACCTCGCCCGGCGGGACGACGATCGCGGCGATCCGCCATCTGGAGCAGGCGGGTGTCCGGGCCGCGTTCCTGAACGCGATCGAGGCCGCGCGGCAGCGGAGCGCCGAGCTCGCGAAGGGTGAGGACGCCGAAGAGGTCTGAGAGAGGAGCACACGATGGGACGAGGAGACAGGGCACGGACGCGTTGGGCGAAGGATCGCCAGCGGAAGAAGAAGGCGACCGAGAAGCGGCAGGCCGACGAACGAGCGGCCGAGCGCAAGGCCGCGCGGAAGCGCTAGGAGGAGGCGACGATGTTCCCGCTGTCGAAGGGCAAGGTGGCGAGGCAGGCCCACGTCGGTCTGCCCGACGGCACGTTCGAGGAGGAGCACGGGCGCGAGGCGTTCGAAGGCCGCGCCTCGCACCTGTACCGGACGCACCCCCCGACCGCGTGGGTGCGGGTCGACGGGCCGCTCCAGCCGAAGGCGTTCGACCTGAACGGGTTGAAGACGCCGGACCAGGCGGACCCCGCCGCCGGCTGGCAGCGGATCCTGTGGAACGACGACCTGGCGATCTACGTTTCCCGGATCGCGGAGGCGCAGCCGTACTACCTCCGTGACGCGGACGGCGACGTCTGCTACTTCGTCCACCACGGCGAGGGCACGCTCGAAACCGACTACGGTCCGTTGACCTACCGCGCCGGCGACTACCTCATCGTCCCGAAGGGCACGACGCACCGCCTCCTGCCCTCCGGCGACGACACGTTCCTCTACGTGATCGAGAGCGCCGGCGAGTACCGGATCCCGGAGAAGGGCATCCTCGGCAAGCACGCGCTCTTCGACCCGGGCGTCCTGGAGGTTCCGGAGCCCGATCCGCGGGACGAGCAGGGAGAGTTCACGGTCCGCGTCAAGCGGGACCACGACATCACGACCCTCACGTACCCGTTCCACCCCCTCGACGTCGTCGGGTGGAAGGGCGACCTGTGCCCGGTGAAGCTCAACGTCGCCGACTTCCGCCCGGTCGTCTCGCCGCGGTACCACATCCCGCCGAGCGTGCACATCACGTGGGACAGCGATGGGTTCGAGATCGGGACCTTCGCACCCCGGCCGACCGAGACGGGCGACCCCGACGCGCTGCGGGTGCCCTTCTTCCACTCGAACATCGACCGGGACGAGGTGCTCTTCTACCACCGCGGCCAGTTCTTCTCGCGGGCGGGGATCGGTGAGGCGTTCATCACGCACCACCCGGCCGGGCTGCACCACGGTCCCCAGGCGGCGGCGATCGAGGCCTCGAAGACGAAGGAGTTCGCGGACGAGTACGCGATCATGGTCGAGACCGATCGCCCGCTCGAACGCGACGAGGCGCTGCTGTCGGTCGAGGTCGAGGGCTACGCCACCTCCTGGGCGAAGGGCATGGGTCTGCTGGACTGAGCCATCCGCCAGCCGCACCACCCGAGTGGTTGGTCGGCTGGCTAGCCCGCTCGGGCCATCTTCGGGTGGATTCCGCCGCTCGGTGGTGACCTCGCCCGGCGCGTCCACTACCGTCGGCTCACGCCATCGAGAGGAGCGGATGTGGAGACACCGCAGGACCCGAACGAGCCGACGCCGCAGCCGACCACACCGGAGACACCCACCGAGGCCGCGATCCCGGCCGACCCGACGCTGGAGCCGACGGCTCCAGCCCCGGCGCCGGCGCCGCCCCGTCGGCGGATGCTGCCGTGGCTGATCGCGCTCGCGGTGTTCGTCGCGGCCGGCCTCGGGGTCGGTGCGTGGTTGCTCCTGTCCGGTCCGAAGAAGGCAGCGACCCCGGAGGAGGCGCTGCGCGGCTTCTACACGGCGGTGGCTGAAGACGACTGCGAGGCCGCGGCCTCCTACCTCGACCCTTCCTTCCAGACGCAGGAGCAGGTCTGCAAGGACCTCGGTCAGATCAAGGAGCAGGTCGGCACGCTCGGCGAGATCCGGTCGGTCGACGACCAGGGGAACGTGGCGTACGTGGTCGCCTCCCGAACGGTCGAGGGCCAGGCGGATCAGCGGATCATCACGGTGAAGAAGGGGCCGGAGGAGGGCTGGCTCGTGGCCGGTGGGTCCGCGTGCTACGGGGTCGAGCAGCCGGAGGACCTCGGCAACGACCACCTCGAGGAGGGGGAGACCTTCGACGCGTACAGCTCGGATCCTCCGACGTCGGGGCCGCACGCGCCGAGCCCCACGGAGACCGGGCAGATCTACAGCGAGCCGCAGCCGGATGCCGAGCTGGTGCACGCGATGGAGCACGGCGCCGTGGTCTTCTGGATGAACTTCCAGGACGAGGCGCTGCGTGAGCAGGCGCAGGGCGCGATCGACGACGTCTTCACGCAGGGCTACGAGTCGCTGATCGTGACGCCGAAGCCCGACCTGGACGTCCCGTTCGCGATGACCGCCTGGGGTGCGCTCCAGAAGTGCGTCGGCGTCGACCCGCAGGACATCCAGACGTTCGTCGAGAACCACTACGGCTCGGGGCTCGAGGGATCCCTCGCCTGTTACGGCGAGGCCTCGTCGCTCCCGGGCTGCAACCGTAGCTGAGCGCGCGTTTCGCGGGTGGGCCGGGGGGAAGGTCAGTCGCGTGGATCCGAACGGAGGATGTGGATGAAGCTGAGAGCTCTCGTTCCCGCCGCGGCCCTGCTGCTCGCCGCGTGCGGCGGGGAAGACCCGACGGTCGGCGCGCCGACGACCGCACCAGGTCCCACCGTGGCGCCGACCACGGCCGCTCCCGCGGCGACCGGCGCCGTCGACGCGCCGCCGATCGAGGACGCGGCGGCCCTCCGGGACGACCTCCTGCGGATCGCCGAGGAGAACGTGACGTCGGAGGCAGGTGACGCTCTGGTGCCGTCGTTCGGCGTCTTCGAGGCGTGGAAGCAGGCCTATCCGGAGCTGTCCTTCGTCGGCTACGCGATCGAACCCGACGAACGCACGGTCCCGACCTATTCGAACCTCCTGAACGCGAAAGAGCTGGAGGGGCCGGAGAACCCCTACATCATCGCGTTCGCGATCCTCGACACGCAGGGGACGTGTGCCGGCGGCGTCATGGTCGGCTACCCCTCACCGGACACGTTCGAAGCGGTCGACCCCGACGGCGAGGAGCAGCCGTGCCAGCCCATGGCGCTCGCCGCGGCCGGCGGCTACGAGACGTTCGGATGAGGAGGCGCAGGCTCGGCAAGCAGGGGCCCGAGATCTCGGTCGTCGGGTACGGGGCGTGGGAGGCCGGCGGGGAGTTCTGGGGACCGAACGAGTCCGACCAGGCGGTGATCGACGCGATCCGGGCCGGCCTCGACGCGGGCATCGACTGGATCGATACCGCGGAGATCTACGGACAGGGCACCTCGGAGGAGCTCGTCGGCCGGGCGGTCGAGGGGAGGCGGGACGAGGTCGTGATCGCGACGAAGGTCGCGCCGCGCCCTTCGGGAACGGGGTTCCGGGCGGAGCAGGTGCGTGAGGCCTGCGAGGGGAGCCTCAAGCGCCTGGGGACCGACCGGATCGACCTGTATCAGCTCCACTGGCCCGATGCGCGCGTCCCCATCGAGGAGACCTGGGAGGCGATGGTCGGGCTCGTCGAGGACGGCATGGTCGGCGCCATCGGGGTGTCGAACTTCGACCAGGGTCTGATCGAGCGGTGCCTCGCGGTCCGCCACGTCGATTCCCTCCAGCCCCACTTCTCGATGCTCCATCCGCCGAACCGCGAGCTGATCGCCTGGTGCGGCGAGCAGGGGATCGGGGTCGTGACCTACGGGCCGCTCGCCTACGGGCTGCTCACGGGCGCGTTCCGCTCGCGCGACGACTTCCAACCGGGGGACTGGCGCCGCGACGGCGGCGCCTCCTACTACCAGGCGATGTTCGCCCCCGGCAAGATCGAACGGAGCTTCGCGGTCGTCGAGGCGCTGCGTCCCATCGCCGAGCGGCTCGAGGTGACCGTCGCCCAGCTCGCCCTCGCGTGGAACGTCCACCAGCCCGGCGTGACCTCTGCGATCGCCGGCAGCCGCAACCCGAAGCACATCCGCCAGAACGCCGAGGCCGGCGACGTGGACCTCGACCAGGAGGTCCTCGACGAGCTCGAGCAGACCCTCCAGCTCGGGCCCAGCTTCGCGTAGCTCGCTCGACGCTTCAGTGAGCCCGCTCGTCGTAGCGGCGGGAGGAGATGGCGGCGCCGCAGCGTTCGAGGAGGGTCTCGCCGAGGCCGTCTTCGGTTCCGAGGAAGGCGATCCAGCGGTCCAGCAGCTCCGTCGCGGCGCCTTCCAGCTCCGCGCGACGCTCGCAGTCGGGGGAGACCGGTGCCGACGAGGCGCCGAACGGCGAGCCGCCCGGCGCGGGCGTTCGAGGGTCGCCGAAGCCGAACTCGAGCAGCTCGCGGGCCACGCGGGCGATCACCGAGTCCCACGGCTCGTGCTCGTCACGGCCGAACCAGCTCCTGATCACGTCGCGCACGGGAGCGCTTCCGCCGGCTTCCTGAAGCTGCCACAGGATCGCGTCCTCGAGGATGAACGGCGGCCCCGTGTCCGCGGGCGGTTGCGGCGTCACCGGCTCGCTCGGGACCTGTCCGGGCATCGAGATCCCGAGCTTGGCGAGCTGCTCGGCGGCCTCCTGCATCTTCTCGGCCATCCCCTCCATCCCCGGGAGGTGCTGGTACTGCGACAGATCCGGGAGCGGGCCCATCTGCTGGACGCTCGCGGCCGCCGCGGCGAGCGGAGAGGGACGCGCCGGCGGCTTGCGGACGACGGTCCCGGGTACGAGGGAGGCCGTGACCTGCCGCCGCCCGATCCCCGCGAGCGTGCGGCCACCGAGGTCGAGCGTGACCTTCCCCTGGTCCTGCAGGCTCCAGAAGGAGATGGCGAAGAGCTGGGCCGCCAGGTCCTTGCGCTTCACGTTCGACGAGGTGCACGGGACCGCGAAGCCTGCGCTGAGCAGCGTGTCCGGTTCGACCGATCGGTCGGCGAACAGGTACAGCAGCGACGCAGCGCTCGGCTGGGCGACCGACATGGCCGGGAGGATACCGGGGGTGTCCCGCGGCGGCCATCCGCGCCCGAGTAGGATTGAGGCGACGATCGAGGAGGAAGCGATGGCGAGCGACTATCAGAACCACATCGGCGGCAAGTGGGTCCCGGCTTCGTCGGGCGAGACGTTCGAGTCGAGGAACCCGGCCCAGATGGACGAGGTGCTGGGCACCTTCCCGCGGAGCGGTCCGGATGACGTCGAGCAGGCCGTGCAGGCGGCGAAGGCGGCGTACCACGACTGGATGATGACGCCGGCGCCGACGCGCTCGGACTACCTGATGCGGGTGGGGCTCCTCCTCGAGCAGCGTATGGACGAGTACGCGAACCTCATGACCCGCGAGATGGGCAAGACCCTGAAGGAGAGCCGCGGCGACATCCAGGAGGGCATCGACTTCCTCTACTACATGGCGGGCGAAGGCCGGCGGATGTTCGGCCACACCGTCCCCTCCGAGCTCCGGAACAAGTTCTCGATGACGGTCCGTCACCCTCTCGGCGTGGTCGGGCTCATCACGCCGTGGAACTTCCCGATCGCGATCCCGATCTGGAAGATCGCGCCGGCGATCGTGGCCGGCTGCACGATGGTGTTCAAGCCCGCCGAGGACACGCCCCTGCTCGCGACGC
>DATLGG010000330.1:0-2191 GCA_035540615.1 Actinomycetota bacterium
GTAGAGCACGCGGTCGAGGAACGCCGCGCGCGCGCCGCGCTCGGCGAGCGTGAAGCCGGCGTCGGAGAAGCCGGTGGCCGCGAGCTCGAGCCCGGCGAGGAAGAGCGGCATCACGGCCGCGATGATGAAGAGCTCGTGCGCGCCGTTCTGCAGGCGCGCGATGCCGGCCCGCACGTCGGGCGCGCGGCTCATCGGACCCTAGCCCAGGACCACGAGCACGTCCCCCTCCTGCACGGTCTGCTCGACCTGCACGGGGATCGACTGCACGACGCCGGAGGCATCCGCCTCGACGGGCATCTCCATCTTCATCGACTCGAGCACGATCACGACGTCCCCTTCGTTGATCGTCTGCCCGACCGCGCACTCGATGCGGAACACCTTGCCGACCATCGGGGACTTGATCTCGTGAGCCATGTCGCGCGGGAGATTACGCGGCAGCGCGCTTCAGAGGCAAATGAAGCATCTGCCGCGCCTCGTCGATCGAGGCGACCTCGCGCCCGACGTCGCGGGAGAGGCGGGCGGCGCGGGCGACGAGCTCGCCGTTCGACTTCGCCATCGTCCCCTCCGGCAGGTAGAAGTTGTCCTCGAAGCCGACCCGGATGTGGCCGCCGAGGGTGAGCGCGGCGGCGCAGAGCCTCCACTGGTCGCGGCTGATGCCGATCACCTGCCAGTTCGAGCTCGGCGGCAGGTTGTCCATCATGGTGATGATGTTCTTCGTCGTCGCCGGGACGCCGCCGTCCACGCCGAGGATGAAGCTGAACTCGTAGGGCGGTTCGAGGACGCCCATGTCGATGAGCGGATAGGCGCTGCCGACGTGACCGACGTCGAAGCACTCCATCTCCGGGCGGACGCCGTGCTCCTTCATCGTCTTCAGGTAGAAGATGATGTCGTCGAAGGAGTTCTCGAAGACGAGCTTGAAGACGAAGTCCTTCCGCTTCTCGGAGTACTTCGCGTAGTTCATCGTCCCCATGTTGAGCGCCGCGATGTCCGGCTTGCACGCGGGGACGCTCGCGATCCGCTGCTCCTTCGTGTAGCCGATCGCACCCGTCGAGAAGTTGATGATGAGGTTCGGGACCTTCGCGACGATCGCGTCGCGGATCGCCCGGTAGTCCTCGACGTCCTGGGACGGGATGCCGTCGGGCTTCCGCGCGTGGATGTGGACGATCGAGCAGCCCTCGTCCGCGGCGCGCTTCGCCTCCGCGGCGTACTCCTCGGGCGTGTAGGGGATGCCGGGGCACTGCGCCCGGTTGGCGGCGACGCCGGAGAGCGCGCACGAGATGATCGTCTTCATCCTATCTGCCCTTCCATTTCGCTTCGCGCTTCTCGAGGAACGCGCCGATCCCCTCCGCGGCGTCCTCGGTCAGCGTGTTCACGGTGAGGCAGGCCTGCAGGTACTCGATCGCCTGCTCGAAGGTCATGTCCCCCATCGCGTACCAGGCGCGGCGGCCCAGGCGGAGGATCGCCGGGCTCTTCGAGGCGAGCTTCTTCGCCAGCTCGTCCACCGCGGCGGCGAGCTCCGCGCGCGGCACGACCCGGTTCGCCCACCCGAGCCGCTCGACCTCGGCGCCCCGGATCTTGTCCCCGGTAAGGAGGAGCTCGAGCACCCGCTTCCGGTTCGTCGACGAGCGGACGATCGTCGCCATGATCACGTAGGGGAAGAGCCCGACGTTGATCTCGGGCGTGCCGAAGTCCGCGTCGTCGACGGCGATGAGTGCGTCGCACGCGAGGGCCAGCCCCAGCCCTCCGGCGAGCACGTGCCCGTTCGCCGCGCACACGATCGGCTTCCCGATCGACCGCATCGTGCGGAAGAGGTCGAGGAAGTTGCGGCCGGCCTCGTGCCGCTCGTACACCGTCTGCGCGCCGATCATCCCGCCGCCCCCGAGGTCGGCGCCCGCGCAGAACGCCTTCTCGCCGGCGCCGGTGAGGACGATCGCGCCGACGTTCGCGTCCGCGTCCGCCGCGCGGAACGCCGCGACGAGCTCGGCGATGACCGTCGCGTTGAGCGCGTTGCGCTTGTCGGGCCGGTTGATCGTGATCCGCGCGATGCGGTCCTTCACCTCGTAGAGGAGCGTCTCGTAGGCCATCGGGCGGCGATCCCAGCCCGGATTGACACGCATGTCAACATACGGTCCGCGCCGGTCGGACGCCGACCGGTTGGAACTCTGCCGGACGGGCAGCCACGCGTATGGAC
>DATLGG010000331.1:0-3173 GCA_035540615.1 Actinomycetota bacterium
GGTCGAGGGCGCCGTAGCCGGTCCGCTCGATCACGCCGAGGCTCGTGAACGGCCCGGCCTCCGCTCGCCGCGCCCAGGCCGGCAGCAGCGACGGGTCGGTGCCGGGGATCCCGTTCGGCAGCCCGATCCCGACGCGCATCGGCGAGGAGCCTACCGTGCGATGATGCCGCCGTGGGAGCGCACGCCTCGATCACCACGCGCCGCCGCGTGCAGTGGGCGGACACCGACGCTTCGGGCTGGTACCACAACACGGTCGTCCTGCGGTGGATCGAGGAGACCGAGAACGAGCTGATGGACCGGATCGGGATCCTCCACGACATCATCTCTCGGGTGCCTCGGGTCCACATCGAGGTCGACTACCGGAAGATCCTGCGGTTCTGGGAGGAGGTTGACGTCACGGTCGAGGTGGAGCAGGTAGGCGGCGCCTCGGTCCGCTTCCGGTTCGAGGTTCGCGCGGGCGACGAGGTCGCCGCGGAGGGGTGGTACGCGGCCGTGCTCGTCGATGACGCGGGCAAGCCCCTGCCCTGGTCCGAAGGGCATCGCCGGGCGCTGCTCTCCCCGGTCGAGGGGAGGGTTGGAGGATGACCGACCACGCACCGCAGGTCCGCCGGATGGGCCGCGTCTCGGAGGACGAAGAGGGACGCCTCTCCTACGGCGACTACCTTCGGCTCGACGAGCTCCTCGACCTCCAGTCGCCCCTGTCGGATCCGCCGGCGCACGACGAGCTCCTCTTCATCATCGTCCACCAGGCGTACGAGCTCTGGTTCCGGGAGCTGGTGTTCGAGCTCGAGTCGGTCCGTGACCTGATCCGCGAAGGGCAGATCGAGCGGGCGCGCCACTTCCTCACGCGCGTCCACGCGATCGAGCGGCTCATGATCGAGCAGATCGAGGTGCTCGAGACGATGGACCCGCAGGACTTCCTCGAGTTCCGTTCTCACCTCGACCCGGCGAGCGGGTTCCAGTCGGTCCAGTTCCGGGAGATCGAGCTCCTGTCGGGACTCAAGGAGCCGCAGTACGTGCGGATGACCCCGCCGCGCGAGCGGCCGCGCCTCGAGCGGCGGCTGGAGGAGCCGACCCTGTGGGACGCGCTGCGCGAGCTGATGGAGCAGCACGGCCTGCCGATGCCGGAGGACGACGAGGAGGTGCGGCGGGCGAGCCTCGCGAAGATGGCGCTGGACCGCGACGCGTTCCCGGGGCTCTGGTACCTGGCGGACGATCTGATCAAGCACGACGAGCTGTTCACGCTCTGGCGCCAGCGGCACGTCCTGATGGTCGAGCGCCAGATCGGGTTCAAGACCGGGACGGGTGGCTCGAGCGGGGCGAGCTACTTGCGGACGACGCTCGAGAAGCGGTTCTATCCGGAGCTGTGGGAGCTCAGGAGCCAGCTGTAGGCGCTCCGCCCCCGCCGCCCCCCGGCCCGAAGGAGCGGCGGTGGCTGCCGCCGTTCCTCCTCCTCGGGGTGATGCTGTTCGTCTCGATCGGCGGGTTCTTCTTCGTCGACACCGCGGCGCAGCCGCTCGGCTCCCCGGAGCAGGGCGGCGGCGGAACGCGGGTCGCGGTGGTCGAGGGGGTCGAGATCGAGCTCCTGCCGGGCTGGCAGGAGGCCGAGCGGTTCACCGATCCGCCGGGCGTGCGCCTGACGCGCGGCATCGGCTCGCTCGACGCGTTCGCGATCGACTTCGCCGGGACGCCGGACGCGCTCTTCGAGAGCTACTTCGTCGAGGCGCTCGAGCCACAGTCGAGCCAGCTCCAGCGGCCCGTGACGGTCGAACCACTGTCGATCGAGGGAGCGTCCGCGGTGCGTGGTCCCTACACGGGATCCTTCGGCGACCTCGGTCCCGTCGAGGGCGAGGTGACGGCGCTCGTGACGCCGGAGGGCACCGGCGTCGTCTTCGACGGGTGGGCGCATCAGGGGCTGTACGCGCAGATCGCGGAGGAGGTCCGGGTCATGGTCGAGGGGGTGGGCCTTGGCTGAGGCTCCGACCCGCCACCCTCGGTGGGGCCACCGCACCTCGCTGTTCCAGTGGCATCAGCCCGCGCTCTACGTCTACGGGCTGATCCTGCTCCTCACCGGACTGATCACGATCGCGGAGCAGGGGCTCTACCAGGACATGTCCCCGTCCGGCTGGGCCCTGTCGTGGATGCTCATGGTGATCTACGGCGTCCCGGTCTTCCTGCTGATCTACTGGCTCGACCTCTACGAACGCGAGCCCTTGTCGCTGCTGTTCGGCGCGCTCCTGTGGGGGGGCGTGGCGGCGGTGACGATGTCCGGGATCGCCAACATGGGCTGGGGCCTCGTCCTCACGCAGGCGGCGGGCCCCGAGTTCGCGGCTCGCTGGGCCCCCGCGCTCACCGCGCCCTGGACCGAGGAGATCCTTAAGGCGAGCGGCGTCATCCTGATCTACCTCATCGCGCGTCGCGAGATCGACGACGTGATGGATGGGTTCGTCTACGGCGCCGTCGTCGGCCTCGGCTTCGCGATCGTCGAGGACGTCTTCTACTTCATGGCCGTCTTCGGGGGCCAGACCGAAGGCGTGTTGTTCGGGTTCTTCATCCGCGTGATCGCCAGCGGGCTGTACGGGCACGTGCTCTACACGGGCCTCGCCGGCATGGGGATCGCGTACTTCGTGAGCCGCCACGGGGAACGATCGTTCGGGAACCGACTCGCGGTGGCGCTCGGCCTGTTCGTGGTCGCTGTCTTCGGCCATTTCCTGTGGAACTCACCGCTGCTCGACTTCTTCCCCGAGCCGCCGTTCGAGCCGCTCGACTACCTCCAGATCATGGGCGCGACCGCGGTGAAGGGCGTGCCGCTGCTCGTCTTCGCCGCGCTGATGATCGTGCTGGCGCACCGGCGGGAGCACCGCTGGCTCGAGGCTGCCCTGGCGGACGAGGTCGGGCGCGAGGGGCTGACGGCCGAGGAGTGGCGAGATCTCGGGACGACGAAGAGCCGCCGCCGGGCCGTGCGTGAGGCGAAGGGGCGGGGCGGTCCGGTCGCGGCGCGCCAGCTCAAGCGTCTCCACCGCCAGCAGGTGAACCTCGCGATGGTTCGCACGCGCGTGGACGATCCCGAGCATCCGGACCTCGTCCGCCAGCGCGCCTACTGCGCGGCGCTGCGGGAGGCGCTGCGTTCGCTCCCGGGCATGCACCGAGACCCGGTGGAGGCGTCGTGAAGG
>DATLGG010000332.1:0-6143 GCA_035540615.1 Actinomycetota bacterium
CCCCTCCGAAGCCGCGGTCCTCGGCACGATCAGCGTGAGGCCGCCGGGCCAGAAATCGGCGGCCAGCGTGCGGGCCCGCTCGTCGAGGACGGCGATCTCGGCGGCGTCGTCGACGTCCGCGACCAGCACCGGCAGGATCAGGTCGCGCGAGCGGCCCTTGACCTCGAAGACGCGCTGCGTGGCGCCGGGGACGTTCGGCTGCGCGGCGAGGCCGTACACGGTGTCGGTCGGCACGACGACGAGGTCCCCGCGAGCGAGCGCGTGTTCCGCCTCGGTCAGCGCGGTGTCCTCGGGGATCGCGGAGCGGAAGACCTCAGCCACGACGACCCCGCACGACGCGGTCCCGCCCCGCCAGGTCCGGCAGGACCTCGATCTCGTCGAAGCCCGCGCCCTCGAGCAGCACCCGCGCTTCGTCCCCCTGGGTCTCCCCGATCTCCATCACGAGCCACCCGCCGGGCGCGAGCCATCTCGGAGCCTCGGCGGCGAGGCGCGCGTGGACCTCGGTCCCGCCGACGAGCGCCTCGTAGGGCTCGGCCTTCACCTCGTCCGGGAGGTCCTCGTACTCCTCGCGCGTGACGTACGGGGGGTTGCTCACGAGCAGATCCACCCGCCCTCGCAGCCGCTCCGGAACGGGGTCGAGGAGGTCACCCTCGAGGACCTCCACCTCGAGCGCGTGCCGCGATGCGTTCGCGCCGGCCGCCGCCACGGCGTCGGGGGAACGATCGATGGCGATGACCGCCGCGTCCGCGCGGCGGCGCTTCACCGCCAGAGCGATCGCGCCGGTGCCGGTCCCGACATCGACCACCACCGGCACCTCGACCTGTTCGATGACCTCGAGCGCCCGCTCCACCACCACCTCCGTCTCCGGACGGGGAACGAATACCCCCGGGGCTACCCCCAGAACCAGGTCGAAGAACTGCTGCTCACCGGTGAGGTACTGGAGCGGGACGCCGTGGCAGCGCTGGCAGAGGGCGCGGCCGAAGAGCTTCGCGGTCCGCGTGTCCAGCCCCTCCCTCCGGACGTAGAGACCCGCGCGGTCCGTCTGCAGGAAGTAGAGGAGCAGGGCCTCGGCGGTGGCGCGGGGGGACTCGACCCCGTGCCGCTCCAGGTAGTCGGCGGCCCTGTCGACCACCTCGGCTGGTCTCATCGGAGGGCCAGGATAGTCCGTTCGGCCTATTCCCCCCGCTGAGAAGGGCCGGTAAGGTCGTTCCAGACATAGCCGACACCCCGGAGGTCGCCGTGCTCAGTCGTTCGCTCGCCGTCACCCTCACCGCCCTCGTCTCCTTCGCCCTTGCGGTTCCGTCCGCCTCTTCCCGCCCCGCGGACGACGTGATCCCGGGGGCGTACATCGTCGTGCTCCACGAGGGCGCCGACGCCGAGGAGGTCGCCCGCGGGCACGCCGCCGCGCACGGCGCCACGGTCGACCACGTCTACCGGCATGCGCTCCGTGGGTACGCGGCCCGGATGTCGGGGGCCGCCGCCCGGCGGGTGGCCTCGGACGCCCGGGTCCGCTCGGTGACGCCGGACCGGGTCGTGCGGGCTTCCGCGCAGACCCTCCCGACCGGGATCGATCGCGTGGACGCCGAAGCCAGCAGCACGCAGGCCGGGAACGGGTCCGGGAGCGTCGGCGTGGACGTCGCCGTGCTCGACAGCGGGATCGACACGAAGCACCGGGACCTCAACGTCGTCGGCGGGAAGAACTGCTCGACCGGGAAGTCCTACGCTGACGGGAACGGCCACGGCACGCACGTCGCCGGCACGATCGCGGCGAAGGACGACGCGAACGGCGTCGTCGGCGTGGCCCCCGGGGCACGCCTGTGGGCGGTGCGCGTGCTGAACAACTCGGGGAGCGGGTCGTGGTCATCGGTGATCTGCGGAGTCGACTGGGTCACCGCGAACAAGGGCACGATCGAGGTCGCGAACATGAGCCTCGGCGGGTCCGGCAGCGAACCCGCCGCGACGGGATGCTCGACGGGCGACGCGCTCCACGATGCGATCTGCCGCTCCGTCGCCGCCGGCGTGACGTACGTGGTGGCGGCGGGCAACGAGTCGAAGGATTCGAAGAACGCGGTCCCGGCCGCCTACGACGAGGTGATCACGGTCTCGGCGCTCGCCGACTTCGACGGCAACCCCGGCGGCCTCGCCGCGCCGACCTGCCGCACCGACGAGGACGACACCTTCGGGAGCTTCTCGAACTTCGGCGCCGACGTGGATCTGATCGCGCCCGGGGTCTGCATCCTGTCGACCTGGAAGGGCGGAGGCTACGACACGATCAGCGGCACCTCGATGGCCTCGCCGCACGTCGCCGGCGGCGCGGCGCTCTACAAGGCGGCGAACCCGGGCGCGAGCCCCGCCCAGGTGCAGACGGCGCTCGTCGCCGCCGGCGGCACCGACTGGAACAACACCGACGACCGCGACGCCATCAAGGAGCCGCTGCTCAACGTCAGCAGCTTCTAGCCGAGGTCCGTCAGCCGCCCGCGCGGAGCTGCTTGGCTCGTTCTTCGGCGAGGAGGGCGTCGATGAACTCGTCGAGTTCGCCTTGCAGCACCTGCTCGAGGCGGTGGACCTTGAGGTTGATGCGGTGGTCGGTCACGCGGCTCTCGGGGAAGTTGTAGGTGCGGATCTTCTCGGCGCGGCCGCCGCCGCCGACCTGGGCGCGGCGCGCCTCGGCCTGCTCCTGCTGCTGACGCTCCTGCTCCATCTGGAGGAGCCGGGCGCGGAGGTAGCGCATCGCCTTGTCGCGGTTCTGGAGCTGTGAGCGTTCCTCCTGCACGCTCACCACGATCCCCGTCGGCTTGTGCGTCAGCCTGACCGCGGAGTCCGTCGTGTTCACCGACTGCCCGCCCGGGCCGCTCGAGCGGAAGACGTCGACCTCGATGTCCTCGGGGCGGATCTCGACGTCGACCTCCTCGGCCTCCGGCAGGACCGCCACGCTCGCGGCCGAGGTGTGGATCCGGCCCTGCGACTCCGTCTGCGGCACGCGCTGGACGCGGTGCACGCCCGACTCGTGCTTCAGCCGCGAGTAGGCGCCGTCGCCGCGGATCTCCAGGATCACCTTGTCGTACCCGCCGAGGCTCGAGGGGCTCGACGCGAGGACGTCGGTCTTCCAGCGCCGGCGCTCGGCGTACTTCAGGTACATCTCGAGGAGGTCGCCGGCCCAGAGCGCCGCTTCCTCACCCCCTTCGCCCGCGCGGATCTCCACGACGACGTTCTTCTCGTCGTTGGGGTCCCGCGGCAGCAGCAGGACCTCGATCTGCGCCCGGAGCTCCTCGGCCTGGGCGGCAGCGCGGTCGGCCTCCTGCTCGTAGAAGGCACGGCTCTCCGGATCCGACTCGTCCGCCGCGAGGGCGCGAGCCTCCTCGGCGTCGGCGGTCGCCTTCCTCCAGGCGCGGGAAGCGGCCACGATCTCCCCGAGCTCGCGGTGGCGCTTCCCGAGATCGCGGAGCTTCGTGGGATCAGAGGCGACCTCGGGCGAGGAGAGCTCCTGGTTCAGCTCTTCGTACGCGGCCTCGATCTCCTCGAGCCGGTCGCGCACGGCCTCACCTGCCGCCGTCGTCGGGCTCGACCGGTGCCGCGGCGCCCTCGACCGGCGGAGCGGGAGACTCGGCCTCCGCGCCGGCACCCGCCTCCTGCTCGCGGCGGATCACCTCGCCGAACGACGTGATCGCCACCTCGATCTGGTCGGGGGTGGGCGGCTTCGTCGTGATCTTCTGGAGCCACAAGCCCGGGGTCATCAGCGCGCGCATGAACCTCGACTCCGAGTAGCGGGCCCCGAGACGAAGGGCCTCGTAGGCGAGCCCGGCGATCAGCGGGATCGCGATGATGCGCGAGCCGATCCGCCACGCGAGCCCGGGCGTGCCGAACAGCGCGAACACGAAGATCGTCAGCACCATCACGATCAGCAGGAAGTTCGTCCCGCACCGCACGTGCAGGGTCGAGTAGCGGTCGACGCGCTCCGGGTCGGACCAGTCGTCGTCGTGCTCGTACGCGGCGATCGTCTTGTGCTCCGCGCCGTGGTACTGGAACACGCGGCGGATGTCCCGCATCCGCCCGATCGCCCACAGGTAGCCGAGGAACAGCAGCACGCGGAAGATCCCCTCCCCCACGTTCAGCCAGACGCCGGAGGCGACGCGGTCCTTCGCGAGGTTCGACAGGAACGCCGGGAGGACGATGAACACCCCGATGAACAGCACCATCGCGAACGTCATCGACAGGGCCATCTGACGCGGGGTGAGCTTCTCCTCTTCCTCGACCGAGTGGTTCGCCGAGATGGTCAGGGCCTTGACGCCGATCGCAAGCGCCTGCCCGAGCGCGATGACCCCGCGCAGGCCCGGCTTCGCGAGGATCTTCACGCGCTTGGCGACCGAGTCGATCTCGTGCGCCTCGGTGTGGATCCCGCCGTCGGGCTTGCGGACCGCGATCGCCCAGAGGTCGCGGCCCCGCATCATCACGCCTTCGATGACGGCCTGGCCCCCGTAGTAGTGCTCCTTCTGCGGCATAGGGGCATTCTACGGGGCCGCGGCGGGCGGCCCTCAGCAGGAGGGCTGGGGCAGCTCCGCCTCGGGGTCGTTCGGCGTGGTCTCGAGCGCGATCGCGGCCGAGGGCTGCGGCTGGCTCTGGTCCTGGAGCGACGTGACGATCGTCCCGTCCGGCAGGAGGGCAACGGTCGCGAAGTCGAAGCGGATGCTCGCCCCGACGCCGCTGCCCGCGTTCAGGTTGCCAGCCCCGGCCACGTGCGTCATCAGGTGCTGCGGCGCGCCGCACCCGGTCGCGAACTCGAGGACGTAGTCCTGGTCGGTGTTCGTCGAGGAGCGGTGGGCGTGCACCCCGACGATCGCGCGGCCGAGGGCGCCGGAGGCCTTCGCGTCCCACTCCTCGACCGTCGACCCGGCCGGCAGCGAGGCGGTCGTCGTGTCCCACGTCCGTCCGCCGTCACGCGAGAGCCGGTAAGTCACGGTCCCGCCCGAGGCGTTCAGCAGATGGGCGTGGCCGTTCGAGTCGATCAGCAGGCGCCCCGGCGGCAGGACGCTCCCGTCACCCAGGCGGAAGGGCGACCATCGGAGCGTTCCCGGCTCGAGGATCATCCACCCGCCGCCGAAGAGGCTGTCAAGCGTGTCCGCGGGCCGCGCGAGGGCGCCGCCCCCGGGCAGGGGCGTGATCGAGGACGCCGTGATCGACTGCGTCCAGTCGGCCGCGGCCTGGCGCGTGGTGGGGAGCCAACGGGAGACGGTCTCCTGACCGACACCGGTCGCGCGCTTGTTCGTCGCCAGCGTGTAGTGGACGCCGTCGAAGCTGTAGGACCAGACGTCCTTCGACGGCCATCCACCCTTGAGGATCGACATGTACGGGTTCTTCATCGGCCGACCCGGGAGGATGCCCGGGCGTTCGACCACGGCGACCCACTCGCGGTCGTAGAACGGCGTGTGCAGGACGTTGTTCTGGTACGTCCACAGCTTCGTCGCGGCATCCCACTTGAAGCCGAGGATCCGGTCGCCGGAATAGACGTCCCACGCCACCCCGAGGACGTCGCCGTTCGCGGCGACCGTGATGGTGCCCTCGCCCCCCATGAACGGCTCGATCGGCGCGACGCGGCGCCAGGTGGCCCCCTTGTCGTCGGTGAAGTGGATGTAGGTCCCGCCGAAGTCGAGGAGGCGCCCGTCGGCGGTCGCCGCGAAATGGTTCTCGCAGCAGTTGCCCGTGTTCCGGACGACGCGCCACCGGGTCGTGCCGATCGCCTGCCCCGTCCGGTCGAGGACCGGATAGGTCCGGACCGCCGCCGGGAAGGCCTGCGAGACGACGTTCGCCGGGAGGCCATCGATCCTCTTGCCCGCCACCGCTCCCGGCGCTGCGGGCAGCAGGACCAGGAGGGGGGCCATCGCCACGACGATCCGCTTCATCGCCGGAGGATTCGACGTCCGGCAGCCGACCTCCTGCCTCGCCCTGCGACGGGTCCGGCGGGTGACCCGCCACGGAAGCGGGAAAGGAACCCGCCGTGAGCCGGAAACGAGGGTCCCGTCGATGGACCGAGACGGTGTCCGTGGTGAGAGAGGCGCTCGTCCGCGGATACGACGACCGCATCTACAACCTCGCGGCCGAGATCGCCTTCTACCTCGTCGTCGCGCTCCCCGCGGTCGTGGTGGGGG
>DATLGG010000333.1:0-2799 GCA_035540615.1 Actinomycetota bacterium
GCCGAGGGCAGCGGCGACGCCTCCGTAGTGCGGCTGCTCGGCGCAGGCCACGATACATCCCCTCGCATCGCGATCTCCGCGGCCCGAGAAGTGCCACCATGTGTCGTCGGCGCGCCGCTCGAGGCGGCAGCCACAGACGACGCAGGTGACCGGGGCGAGGCGGCCGTCGCGGACCGAGAAGGTCGTGAAGTCTCGCTCGACGGCGATCGGCTCGGACAGTTCCATGGCCCCACCGTACGACCGGCGACGCGAGACGTCAGCGACGCACCGGTGCCGGTTGGATTGCGGCGCGGTTGCGATCCTTGACGCTCCCGCGGGGCGCCCCTAGCATGCCCATCCCGCGGAAGAGCCTCCGTCCCCGTTCGGATGGAGGCTTTGTCGTTCCCGAGAGAGAAGAACCGATGGCGATCCAGCAGCAGGATCCGGCGCGGATCGCGAGCCTCGAGCTCGCGGCCGACACGCTCACGCCCGTCGCGGCGGCGCTCCGCCTCGGGTCGCGCTGCGCGTTCCTCCTGGAGAGCGTGGAGGAGGGCGCCCGGTACGGTCGCTACTCGATCGTCGGCGTGCACGGCCGCACGCTCGAGGTGCGCGACGACCAGGCGCGTCTCAGCGGGCCGGACGGGCGGCGGGAGTTCACCGCTCGCGATCCGCTCGAGGCCCTGCGCGAGGTCCTGCCCGCATCGGTCCCGGCGGTGACGGACCCGGCGTTCTCGCTGGCGAGCGGAGTCGGCTACCTTGCCTACGAGACCGCGGCGCGCTGGGAGCGGGTGCCCGTTCCGTCATCGGACCCGCTCGAGCTGCCTGACGCGGTCTTCCACCTTCCCTCGGCGGTCATCGTGTTCGACCATCTCGCGCAGGTGGCGCGGCTCGCCACCCTCGACGACGATGCCGCCTCCGAGCGGCTCGAGGAGGTCGCCCGCGCGCTGGCCCGGCCGGTCGCGGCCGAGGTCCCGGCTCGCTTCGCCGCCGGCGCGGTGCCGCCGGAGCAGGACCCGGCCGTCCGCTCTCGCTACGAGTCGGGGGTGGCGCGGCTGGTGGAGGAGATCCACGCCGGCGAGATGCTCCAGTGCGTGCTCGCTCGTCGCTTCAGCCAGTCGACCCCGCGCAGCCCGATCGAGATATACCGCTCGCTGCGCCGGATCAACCCGTCGCCGTACCTGTTCTACCTCGACCTCGACGGCGTGGCCGATGGCGCCGCGCTGGTCGGCGCGTCGCCGGAGCTCTTGGTGCGGGTCCGGGGCGACGAGGTCGTCACCCGGCCGATCGCCGGCACCCGGCCGCGGGCGGAGGACCCGGCCGAGGATGCCCGCCTGGAGGAGGAGCTGCGTGCCGATCCGAAGGAGCTGGCCGAGCACGCGATGCTCGTCGACCTCGGTCGCAACGACGTCGGCCGTGTCGCCGCCCCGGCGAGCGTCGAGGTCACCACCCTGCGCGCGGTGGAGCGCTACCGGCACGTCATGCACCTCGTGTCGGAGGTCCACGGCCGGCTCCGCGCGGAGCTCGATGCCTTCGACGCCGTGCGCGCCGTCTTCCCGGCCGGGACCCTGACCGGTGCGCCCAAGGTTCGCGCCATGCAGGCCATCGCCGAGCTCGAAGGCGAGCGGCGCGGGCCGTATGGCGGGGCGGTCGGCTACTTCAGCCCGCACGAGGTCGAGTGCGCCATCACCATCCGCAGCGCCGTGATCCGGGACGGGGTGGCGACCGTGCACGCCGGCGCCGGTGTTGTCGCCGACTCGGTCCCGGAGCGGGAGGCGGCCGAGGTGGCGGCCAAGGCCGCGTCGATGCTGGCCGCCATCGGCGCGGAGGCGGGCACCTGATGCGCGTCTTCCTGCTCGACAACTACGACTCGTTCACCTACAACCTCGTCCAGCTGCTGGCCCGCACCGGCGCGGAGGTTCGTGTCGTTCGCAACGACGAGATCACGGTGTCCGAGGTCGCGGCGGATGCGCCCGACGCGATCGTCATCTCGCCCGGCCCGTCGAGACCCGAGCGGGCCGGGATCAGCGTCGAGCTGGTCCGGACGCTCGGCCCCACCGTCCCGACACTCGGGGTGTGCCTGGGTCACCAGGCCATCGGCGTCGCGTACGGCGCCGACGTCGTGCGTGTCCCGCCGGTGCACGGCAAGGCCTGGCCGGTCCACCATCGGCACGAGGGCTCCTTCGTCGACCTGGCGTCGCCGTTCACCGCCGCCCGCTACCACTCCCTTGCCATCGATCGCGCGTCGCTGCCACCCGAGCTCGAGGTGACCGCCTGGTCCGATGACGGCCTGGTCATGGGGGTCCGCCACACCGAGCATCCGGTCGAGGGATTCCAGTTCCACCCCGAGTCGATCCTCACCGATGACGGCGAAGCGCTCATGGCCGCCTTCCTGGACCGAGCGCGCGCGCGGACCCCGGCGTGAGCGGGCGTCCCGAAGCGACCGCCGCGATTCGTCTGCGCTTCGACGACGGCGCGCAGACGCTCCTCGGCATCGTCGCGGCCATCGCCGAGGCGGGCGGCACGCTGCGCACGCTGGCCACGCCCAGGATCAGCGGCGGGACCGCCGAGGCCGAGCTCGAGGTCGCCGGGATCGACGGCGCGACCCTCCAGGCGCTTCTCGGTGCCGTCGCCGGCGTGCGCGAGGCGGAGGCCACGCGGGCCCTGGACCGCGTCTTCGGGAAGCGGATCATCGTCGTCGGTGGCGGCGCGCAGGTGGCGCAGGTCGCGCTGGGCGCGGTGAGCGAGGCCGACCGTCACAACCTCCGCGGCGAGCGGATCAGCGTCGAGCTGGTCCGGACGCTCGGCCCCACCGTCCCGACA
>DATLGG010000334.1:0-6718 GCA_035540615.1 Actinomycetota bacterium
TCTGCGCGGCGACGACGGTCCCCGAACCTGGAGCCGATCAGCTTCTCGACGCCCGCGAGCGCATCCGATCCCGAACCGCCGGTCGCCTGCGCGCCGGCGACCGCGAGATCCACCGTCACGCCTCCGCCCGCTCGGGCGTACGAGAGGGTGTCGAACCCGGCACCGCCCTCGAAGATGTTCGATCCTGCGCTCGCGATGAAGGTGTCGTCTCCGTCCGTCCCCTGAACGCTTTCGATGCTCGACAGACGATCGTCACCCTGGCCCGTCGCGCGTCCCGCCACGAGGTTGACCGTGACGGCCTCCGCTCCTTCGTAGAGCAGCAGGTCCTTCCCGCTCCCGCCATCTACGGTGTCGTCCCCGGCGCGAGGCACGAGCGTGTCCCGGAACGGCCCCCCCTCGAGATGATCCGGCCCGGACGTCCCGGAGAGGATGTCGCTGAACGCGGACCCGACGAGTCCCTCGATGCTTTCGAGCACGTCGCTCCCGGCTCCATGGGTATCCTGCGGGCCCGGGACGGCGAGATCCACCCAGACGTACGAGGGTGCCGAGGCGTACGACGCTCGGTCAGCGCCATCGCCCCCATCCAGCCAGTCGGACCCACCGCGCCCCTCGAGAACGTCGTCACCCTCCTGACCGTAGAGGGTGTCGGCTCCAGCCGTTCCGCGTATCACGTCGTTCCCGGGTGTCCCGACCACCTCTTCCACCTCGCTCATCACGTCGCTTCCCTCGCCGGTCGCTGTCCCCGCGTCCAGGTCCACCTGGACCCCGGACGTCGCGTAGAACCGCATCCGGTCGTTCCCGGGACCTCCCTCGAACACGTCGTTCCCGGACTCCCCCGCGAAGTAGTCGGGTCCCGAACCTCCCACGAAGACGTCCTTTCCGTCATCGCCGACCATCTGGACCATCATCGTCGCCGGGGCCCCCGTGTTGCCGGACCCGTCCGCGTGGAGCGAGTCATCCGCCGCGGTTCCGAACAGGAGGAACGACTCCACGCCCGCAAGCTCCACATCCACATCACCGGGCGATTCGGCGCCGGCGTTGTAGTTCAACCCGTCGGTTCCCAGCGCCATGGAAGCCGCCCCCGAGGAGGAGACCCACACGTAGTCCCCGGAGTCGCCCAGATCGACGGTGAACTCGATCTCGCTCGGCTGATCCCCCGGCGATTCCACGGTTGCCCCCGGGGTGAAGAGGTCGATCCTGTCGATGATGAGGGTGGACATGGATCCCGCGCTCGTCCCGTCGACGTCGATCTCGTCGACGTTGGTCACCGTGGGCGTCGCACCGGAGCAGCTGAGCAAGGTGTTCGAAGGCGCACGCACCTCGATGACGGAGCTGCCATTCACCCTGATCGAGGAGGTTCCGGTCGTGGAAAGGCTCACGATCAGCGTGTTGCCGACCAGCTGGCACGACGGCGAAGCCGTCGCCGGCGAGGAGACGACCAAGCTGGCTCCCATGACGATCGTGGTGGTGACGATCTTCGCGAGCGATCGGCCGCGACGGTTCTGCACCCTTCATCCCTCCCAGACGGTTTCGGCGTATAAGTTCGACGACATGGGTCGATATCCTGCTTCCAGGATGCTCTCCGGCAGAGCTTCAACCGCCATCCTGGGCATCGTCCCGGGCCGGGCGAGGTGGCTGGTCGCGACCACCGTCCTGTGGCTGACGATCATCGCCCTTCCCGTGTCTGCACAGCGGTCGCTGCGCCCCGGGGACATCACGGTTCCTGAGGGGTTCTCGATCGAGGTCGCGGTCTCCGGTCTCGCCGCGCCGACGATGGTCGCGTTCGATGATCAAGGCCGGATCCTGATCGCCGAGTCCGGGTACTGCCCCGATCCCGAGCGGTGCCCGGACGGCCCAGGAGCCCCGAAGGTCACCCGCATCGAGGCGGATGGCCGCAAGGCGGTCCTGGCGGACGGCGAGGACTTCGGCGAAGAGCACCCGGTGACGGCGGTGGCCTTCCACGAGGGGCAGGTCTACGTCGTCCACGCCGGGACCGTCTCGGTGATCGAAGGCGATGGCCTGCGTCCGATCATCACGGGTCTCCCCGGCCACGGGGACCACCAGGCCAACCAGCTCGTGTTCAAGGACGGCTTCCTGTACCTCGCCATCGGGACCGTTACGAACTCCGCGGTCGTGGGCCCGGACAACGCGGTGTTCGGCTGGCTGAAGAAGCCCGACCTGCGCGAGCTGCACGACGTCCCGTGCGAGGACGTGACGATCGCCGGGGAGCCGTTCACCTCCCCGAACCCCCTGATCGACGAAACCGACGTCGCCGATCCACTCGGGGGGGAGCCCGAGGTCAGGACGAGTCCGTACGCGGCGTTCGGAACCACCCACCCCGCTGGCCACGTGGTGCCCGGCAACCCGAAGTGCAACGGCGCGATCCTCCGCGCACGGCCGGACGGAACGGACCTCGAGGTTTTCGCATGGGGGCTCCGCAACCCGTACGGGCTCGAGATCGGCCCCGACGGTGAGGTCTACGCGACGATGCACGGCTTCGACGCGCGTGGCTCGCGCCAGGTCGAGAACGCATGGGACTGCTTCTACCGGATCCAGGAGGGCGCCTGGTACGGCTGGCCGGACTACGCGTGCGACGTGCCGGTCACCGACCCGAGGTTCCAGCCCGCGGATCAGCCCCAGCCCGGGTTCGTCCTCGCTGATCACCCGACGACGTCGCCCCCCGAACCCATCGCGAAGTTCGGGCCGCACGAGGCAACGAACGGCTTCGCCTTCTCCCCCTCGAGCGAGTGGGGTCCGCCGACGACCGCCTACATCGCGCTGTTCGGCGACTTCACGCCGGCGACGGGGACCGTCGATCGTCCCGTGGGCACCGAGATCGTCCGCGTCGACACCACCAGCGGGCAGATCTCCGACTTCATCCACAACCGGGTGCCGGGAAGGGCCTCTCAGCAGAACGCAGGTGGACTGGAGCATCCGTCGGACGTCACCTTCGGCCCCGACGGAGCGATGTACATCGCCGATTGGGGAGTGGCGCACGTGAGCGTCGACGGTCTGGTGCTCGAGCCGAACTCCGGCGTCGTGTGGAGGGTCGTCGCCTCTCCGGGCGCCGCTGGCACCGGTCCGATCGGTACGAGCATGTGGATCTGGCTGCTCGTGCTCGCGGCGCTCGCGGCCGCCACCTTCGTCGCGTCGCGCGGGGAGCGCCGGACCGCCTCAGCCGCGCAGGGAGCATGGACCGGCGCCCTGGCGGCCGTGGTCATGGGCGGTTTCGCCATGGGCGTAGCGTCCCCGATCCTCAACCTCCCGTGGTACGCGCCGCCACGCGTCTTCGCGACGCTCGTGATGGGCCGCGGCGCGCTCCAGGACATCCTGAACTTCGATCTGGTCTCGTTCGTCGTAGGGCTCGTGGTCGTGCTCGTCCTCGGGGCGTTGCTGGGCGCGCTGTTCGCGCTGCTCCTGCGGGCGACCGCCCGGCCACGGACTACCTTGGCGGCCGTCCTCTTCGGCCTCACGGTCTTCGTCGCACTCCACTACTTCGTCCTGCCGCTCGTGCAGCCCTTGATCCCACAACGTGGCTTCCCGCCCGAGTGGTACGCGGCGTCGTTCGCGGTGTACGGGGCGGCGCTGGGGACCCTGCTGGGCCTGGCGAGCCAGCGAAGGAGCGCCGCGCCTGCAGCGACAAGCAGGGATTGACAGTAACTGCTGGTCCGGGGACACTATCCGGACACAATCGGATGAAGCGGGCATCTGGGAGGGAGCTGAGCTCGGGATCCCTCATCCCGGCCACCTGCCGCACGGCCAGGATGTCTCGCGCTAGGGAGGGAGCATGACCCGATCGCGTCTTCGCAGGCCCGTAACCGTTTCGCTGGCAGCGCTCGTTACACTCGGGCCCGCTGGTCCGGCCTCGTCGCATCCGACGGACGCCTACGACACCACCGGGAACCAGGTAGCGTCTCGAGCGGAGTGGATGAAGGGTCTCGATGACACGCTCCCATTGACGCGCCTCTCGATCCCGGGCACCCATGACACCGGGGCGTACAACGAAGGGGGGGCCGCTACCCTCACGCAGTCGATGGACCTCGGCGAGCAGCTGCGCTCCGGGATCCGGGCCTGGGACATCCGACTGAGGGATCAAGGCGGAGACAAGGGCCTCGGGGTGTTCCACGGCCCCGTATACCAGAGGCTGGACTTCGCGGATAACGTCCTGTACGACGCCTACATGTTCCTCGAGGATCACCCGAAGGAAACGGTCCTCATTAGGATCAAGTACGAGCCGGAGAATAAGGACACCGAGCCGGACGACTTCGACCGGAGCATCGCTGACGACCTGCAGTGGTACATCGACCGGGGCAGGGTGTACGTGCCGCCCAACCCGCCGCCTGCAGACTCCGCGACGACCCTGGGGGACGTGCGCGGGAAGATCGTCATCCTCGAAAACTTCACAAGCCGTACCCTGCATCGCAAGTTCGGGCTCGCGTATGGGCGCTTCGACGTGCAGGACGTCTCGAGTCTCAACGGCTTCAAGGGGCTGGGAGCGAAGTGGAGGGATCACATCAGGCCGCACTTGGAGAAAGCGGCCGCCGACCCGAACGACCAGAGGTTCTACGTGAACTACCTCAGCGGCGAGGATGTGGCGAAGGGCACGTACCCGTACTTCGTCGCCAGCGGACATGCATCCATCGACAATGCCTCGCCCCGACTGCTCACGGGTTGGGATCGCTACGATGACGGCGGCGGGAGTTGCAGCGAAGACGCTGCGTGCCTGTCCGAATTCCCATGCGCGAACCCGCGCGATGATCCGTGTCAGGTGGCGTACGAGGGGACGAACATCCTCGCGCGTGACTACCTGATCCGCTTGCGGCCTAAGCGGGTGGGCATGGTGATGGCGGACTTCCCGGGCGCCGGTCTCATCGACGCCATCATCTGGCGCAACCCCGCGGCGCCCAAGGCCGATGCCGGTGGCTCCTACGAGGTGCCGGAGGGCGAGACTTTGACGCTGGCTGCTTCCAGATCGTCCCACCCGTTGTCCGACACGTTGTCCTACGAGTGGGACCTCGACGCTGACGGAGACTACGACGAAGAAGCCGCAGGCGAGACCGTGGAGTACCGCTGGGGCAACGACGGGCACCGGTTCGTGGCCCTTCGCGTGACCGACTCCGACGGTGACCAGGGCTTCGCGACCGCTCAGGTCACCGTAACCGCTGTGTCCCCGACCGTGACCGAACTAGATCTCTGGCCGGCGTTCCCGAACCTGCGCGTCGAAGGAACGGCCCAGATGCTAAGCGGGAAGGTCGTCGACCCGGGCTGGTTGGACACGCCCAAGGCGCAGGTCGCCTGGGGGGACGGCTCCGAGGAGGAAGCGGCCGGCTCGGTGGAGAACGACCCGCCCGAGGCCACCCTCTCGTTCGAGACGGACCACACCTACGGGGACGACGACGAGTACACGATCGTCGTGTGCCCCTCAGACGAGGATGGTGCAGGACCATGCGAGGAGCGCTCCCTGGAGATCTTGAACCTGCCTCCGGGCGTCGAGATCTCCGACAGCCAGGCTACCACCGTCCCTGAGGGGACCCCTCTGGGCGTCTCGGCCTCGGCGACCGATATCGGCTGGCTCGATGAGCTTTCGGCGACGGTCGACTGGGGAGATGGATCGACCGGGGCGGCGACAGTCAACGTCACCGGTGAGGGTCCACCGCGACTGCAGGCGAACGTCACGGCATCGCACCCGTACGGTGACAACGGGGCACATCGGGTCCGGCTGACGGTGGCCGACGACGACGGCGGCGAGCACGCCGACGGCTTCGACGTCACGGTCTCCAACGTGGCGCCCGCCGTGCAGGCCGGTCGGTCTGACGTTTCGCTCACCGAGGGGCCGGAGGGTGGGCTGTTGGAGGCAACGGCCACCTTCACGGATCCCGGATGGCTCGATGAGCACCTGGCGTTCATCGACTGGGGCGACGGGACGGTCGATCCCGTCGCTGTCACGCGGTCGGATGGCCGAGTCGGGCCCGGCGGGGCCGCGGGCGCGCTCAGGGGCTCCCACACGTACGGAGACGACGGCACGTTCACGGGACGTTTCATCGTGGTGGATGACGATGGAGGGATCGGGGTCGATCCGTTCACCGTCCGCGTCGAGAACGTCGATCCGACCGCAGAGATCGATCGTCGGTCGGAGATCACCGTCAATGGCCGGGCGATCTTCCTCGGGAGAGGAGGCACTCCGATCGGCTTCGCCACCCGCGTAACCGATCCGGGGTCGGATGATGTCGAAGTGCGATGGGACTTCGGCGATGGCTCGCCGATCTCGGTCACGACCTCGCTGAGCGATCCGCCGACCCCCGACGCCGACCCATCGACGGACCTGCATCCACGCGATGTCTTGATGGAGCAGGAGCATGTCTACGCTCCCTGCGCCTGGACGCTCGTGGTGCGGTCGGTCGATGACGACTTCGGGTCCTCGCCGCAGGATCAAGTGGGCGTCGTTATCCGCGGGAACGCGGAGCGCACCCTCAACCGCTCCGCCTGGAGGCGGTCGTTCGAGACGAGCCCCGAAGCGGAGGCCGCTACCTTGGAGTGCTACCTCAACAGCGTCGGGTTCCTGAGCGATGTCTTCTCAGAGCTCCGGAGCTCGGACGACGCCGCTGCCGCCTCCGAGGTCTTGAGGGGAGGAGGCACCGCCGACGCCGAGACCCGTTCCTTCGACGGAGAGCTGCTCGCCGCGTGGCTGAACTTCGCGGCCGGCGCCATCGATCTCGAC
>DATLGG010000335.1:0-8068 GCA_035540615.1 Actinomycetota bacterium
CCCTCGAGGTCGCCGGCGATCTGCACCTCGAGGATCCCCGCTGCGGGGTCCTCGACGCGCCGCTGCAGGGTCAGCCGCAACGTGTAGGGCAGCGCGGAGCGGATGTGCAGGCGTGCGGCGTCGTCGTCGGTTCGCTCCACCGAACGAACCTGCCGCCACCACCTCGGGTATCCGGCGAGGTCACGGAGGATCTCGAAGACCTCGCCGGTGGGCGCTTGCACTCGCCACGTGGAACGGAAGCGGTAGCGGGTGCCTCGCACGGCCCGATCGTAGCGGGAGGCGTCGGCGACGGTCGGTATCATCGCCCCGATGGCGACGAAGGAGGAACGGCGGCGGGCCGAGGCGAAGCGCCGCGTCGAGGAGCTCCGCGACGTCATCCATCACCATGACTACCGGTATTACGTGCTCGACGACCCCGAGCTCTCGGACGCCGAGTACGACGAGCTCATGCGTGAGCTCCGTGCGCTCGAGGAGGAGTTCCCCGAGCTGATCACGCCGGAGAGCCCGACCCAGCGGGTCGGCGGAGAGCCGACGCAGCTCTTCGCACCCGCCGAGCACCGTGCGCCGATGCTCTCGCTCGACAACGTTTTCTCCTGGGAGGAGCTGAACGCGTGGGCGAAGCGGGTCGAGCGCGTGATCGGGCGCCAGGCGGACTTCGTGTGCGAGCTGAAGATCGACGGCCTCGCGGTGGCGCTCACGTACGAGGAGGGCGCCTACGTGCGCGGGGCGACGCGGGGGAACGGGTTCGTCGGAGACGACATCACCACGAACATCCGCACGATCCGCGCCGTTCCCGTGCGCCTGCGCGGCGAGGAACATCCGAAGCTCCTCGAGGTCCGGGGTGAGGTCTACCTACCGGTGAAGGCCTTCGAGCGGCTGAACGAGGAGCTCCTCGATGCCGGCCAGCGGCCCTTCGCGAATCCGAGGAACGCCGCCGCCGGCAGCCTCCGGCAGAAGGATCCGCGCGTGACGGCCTCGCGGCCGTTGCGCCTCTGGTGCCACGGCGTCGGGGTCGCCGACGGTCGCCGCTTCTCGCGCCACTCCGAGGCGCTCGAGCATCTCCGCGAGGCGGGCCTCCCGGTCAACCCCACGACCGAGCGCCTCGGGTCGCTCGAAGAGGTGTTCGCCTACTGCGAGCGGTGGGAGAAGGAGCGCCACTCGGTCGACTACGAGATCGACGGGATCGTCGTGAAGGTCGATCAGATCGCGCTCCAGGAAGAGCTCGGGGCGACCGCGAAGGCCCCGCGTTGGGCGATCGCCTACAAGTTCCCCCCGGAGGAGCGGACGACGCAGCTGCGGAAGATCTTCGTCCACACGGGCCGGACCGGGGTGGTCACGCCGTTCGCGATGCTCGAGCCGGTGTTCGTCGGCGGCGTCACGGTTACGACCGCGACGCTGCACAACGAGGACGAGGTTGCGCGCAAGGACGTGCGCGAGGGGGACACGGTCGTCGTCCGTCGCGCCGGCGAGGTGATCCCCGAGGTGATCGGGCCGGTCGTCACGAAGCGTAAGCGGGGAGCGCGGCGCTGGCGGTTCCCGAAGGAGTGCCCGTCGTGCGGGACCGCTCTCGTGCGGCCCGAGGGGGAGGCCGCGTGGCGGTGCCCGAACAAGCGTGGCTGCCCCTCGCAGAACATCGAGTGGCTGTTCCACTTCGCCTCGCGCGGCGCGATGGACATCGAGCACCTCGGCTACAAGACCGGGATGGCGCTGATGGACCGAGGCTGGGTGAAGGACCCGGCCGACGTCTACGCGCTCACGGCCGAGCGGCTCGCGGAGCTGCCGGGCTTCAAGGAGAAAGCGATCGCGAACCTGCTGGCCGCGATCGAGGGGTCGAAGGACCGGCCGGTGTGGCGGCTGCTCGTGGGGCTGAACATCCGCCACGTCGGCTCGACGGTGGCCCAGATGCTCACCGACGCGTTCCCCTCGATCGACGACCTGGCGGCGGCTTCGGTGGAAGAGTTGGAGGCGGTCGAGGGTATCGGCCCGATCGTCGCGCGAGCCGTCCACGACTGGTTCCGCGACCGAACGAACCGGAGGCTGCTCGAGAAGCTCCGCGCGGCCGGTGTCCGGATGAAGGACCCGCGGCGACCGAAGAAGAAGGGTGGGCCGCTCGACGGCAAGACGATCGTCCTCACCGGCGGCCTCGAGGGTATGAGCCGCGACGAGGCGAAGCGCGCCGCCGAAGAGGCCGGCGCCAAGGTGACCGGCAGCGTTTCCAAGAAGACCGACTTCGTCGTCGTCGGCACCGACCCCGGCTCGAAGCACGACAAGGCCCTCCAGCTAGGCGTCGAGACGATCGACGAGCAGCAGTTCCTGAAGCGCCTCGGCCGGTGATGGCGCGGCGGGAGGTCAGCTCCCGTCGTAGGAGATGAGGCCCATCCGGTAACGGGCTCCCGGGAGGCACGTGTCGATGCAGGGCGAATCGAGCAAGGCCGCGATCGTCATCTGCTGCGTATCCGGGTGGAGGTCCGAGGTTCCGAAGATATTGAAGCCGGGAGCTGTCGGTAGGCTCGGCTGGAGCGCGGGCAGAGCGACGCTCCGCGCGTGGTTGAACCGCGCGACGCGACGGACGGCTCCCGTCGAAGCGTCGATGTCGAGCGTCACCAGGTTGATCGTCGTCGACTTGCAGTAGTAGCTCGCGTCTCGGACGTAGAAGTTGCACTCGGAGTCCATCGCGGGAACGTACACGCGCCCTCCTGCGGTGTGGATGCTCGTCGGGAAGTGGGCGCGGTGCCCAGGGAACCGATAGATCCTCTGCCATGCGAGGGCGCCGCTCGCGACGTCGAACGCGACGGTCGAGCCGATGATCGAGGGGGAGGGGTCGCCGATGGCGTACGCCGCGTCCCATTCGAAGGCGTAGCCGGTGACGTAGATGCGATCGCCGTCGGTGGCCATCGCCACGGGGATGTCGGACGAGGTGTAGTCCGTCCCGAGGATCGTGTATACGTTCGAGTGGTTCGCCCGCCATCGGACCTTCCCGTGCGCGTCCAGGGCGACGACGCCGTAATCAAGGGTTCCGCTGGGGTTGGAGAGGGAGTATCCCCCCACGACGACGCCGTCCGAGGTGCTCGCGATCGCGACGGGGGCGAGGAACGAGCTCGGATCCTCGGCGTGCGACCACAGGAGATCCGGACCCTCGGGGTGACCGAGGTCGCCGTAGGCCAGCACGGTTGACTCGAACTCCCACGACATCGTGTTGATGTACAGGGCATCCCCGCGGGGACCGATGGTCATCCCATAGGTGAACTCGAGGTCGCCGGTGTCGAACCGCTCGAGCCATCGCTCGCTCCCGGTGGATGTGTCGTAGGAGATCGTGGCCACCTCGTCCGGGGCGACCGACAGGTCCCTGTACCAAGGGTGGGGCTGGTAGTCACCGGGTCGCGTGCTGATGCCCGTCACGATCACCTGCGCCCCATCGGGCGAGATCGTGAGGCTCCCGGGCCAATCCCCGTGGTCCGCCCCGCGGCCGCTCATCGGTCCTTCGTAGCGGCTCCACCAGCGAAGCTCGCCGGTAGGGGAGTAGGCCACGGTCAGGAAGTTCGTCTGGCGCGTGAAGCCGTCCGGTGTCTCGACGCGCACCCTGACGTAGCCGGAGACGACGAGCAGGTCGTCGCCTGTGGCCAGGAGGTAGGAGAAGAACTCGCTCTGGGGTCCGAGGAACCGGTACGGAACGGGGATCGTCCGGCGCCATGCTCCGGTCGCGGCGTCGAAGGCCAAGATGCCCGCGCCGAGTGGGTCGGAGGTGGCGGCGTGTGCCAGCACGTACACCTCGCTGCCATCGGTCGACGTTGCCGCGGCTCGCGGGACCTCGGTCACGCCGTGCGGACCGAGCCCGCGCTTCGTCATCCACCGCTCGCACCAGTCGTCCTGCACGGGCGAGGGCAGGCCCGGCGTCTGACACACGGCACCCGATCCGTCCGGTGCCGTCGTGGGAGCTGCCGGACGATCCACGTCCAGACTTTCCTCGGACGCGGGAAGGAGGGGCGCCAGCCCGACGCAGCGTCCCGAGAGCTGCTGGCACGAGACCGCGCGTCGCAGCTCCTCGTGAGGCGTGCTTCCACTGCCCTTGTGCGGCCGCGCTCCCGAGGCCGTCGCTGGCGCGACGCCGCCGAGGAGCGTCACGCTCAGACCTCGTAGGCGACGGTCAGGAAGTCGTCACGTGGGCAGAACGTGAACGCAGGACCGAAGGAACACGTCTGTCGCCGAGGGATGTACGAGTTCCCGAAGACGACCACGGTGCCTCCAGCAGCACCCATCGCGACCGGCCAGTCGCCACCCGACTCTTCGAAGTACGAACCCGACCGCAGGGGCTTCTCGAAGAGTGCTGCCCACCGCTGCGCGCCCGTGGCGCCGTCGAGTGAGAACGTGGCGAGGTGGCCGCCGCGTGTGGAGGTGACCTGGACGTGCCCGGACCGTGCGTCGATCGCGCCGAGGGGCATCCCGTCGACGTCGTAGTTGAAGATGATCGTCGCGTTGCTCATCGGGTCCCGCAGGCGCTTCGTCCAGGCGGTCCCACCATCCGAGGCTCGCAGCGCCAGCACGCCCATCGTTCCGGTGCTGGAGGTCGGGTAGCGGCTGATACCGGGAAGGGCCACCATCCCGCGCTCGGCGTCGGCCAGGAGCCCTCGCGGATGCTCGAGCTGTCCGCCGAGGCCTCCGAGCGCGTACCGCTTCTCCCACCGGGGCTCGCCCGTGTGGAGATCGAGCCCGAGAACCGCGTACGGGTTCGACTCGGTGCCGCCGTCACCGTACGCGCCGGCGAAGACGGCCATCGCCTGACGGGGGAAGACGCCCAGTCCCAGTGGGATCCCGGCCACCTCGCGCACCCAGGCGAGATCCCAGCCCGTCCCCGGCTCCTCATCGCTCGCGTCCCAGGCAACCGCGGTCGAATGCGGGCTGCCGGTCGCGTACGCCTGGCGGCCATCGCTGAGGCCGCTGACGACGATGCGTTGCCCGTCTGGGCTGACCTCGATGTCGACCGGGACGTCCCAGGACGCGCGGGTCTCACCATCGACCCTGAAGGTCGCGCCGCCGTAGCGGCGCTCATCCATCAGCTCTCCGCTGGCTCCTTCGAAGGAGAGCAGGGCGAAGTCGACATCGACCTCGAGTCCCGCCGCAGTCGTCCCGCGTGTCATGTGGAGGGGGGAGTACCCGTACGTCGAGACGGGCAGCGTGGTCGAGGTGGACGCGGCCGCGACGAAGAGTCGGTCATCGATCGGGGAGACCGCGGCTGCGAAGGCGTCCTCCTGCATCCGCGCCGGGCCGTCGTAGGTCCTGACCCAGCGGCGCGCTCCGGTCGCGGCGTCGTACGCCACGATGTGGAGGTCGCGCAGCGTGTCCCTCGCGCTCCCGCTCCCGACGAAGACCGTGGAGACGGTGAACACGGTGCTCCCGTCCGCGCTGACCACGACCGTGCGAGGCAGCGAGTGCGCGTTCTCCCAGGGCGGGGACTGCTGCTTGACCCAGAGGATGTTTCCCGTGACAGCGTCGTAGGCGACCGTCTGCATGTCCATGCACAGGGTCGGGGGGTTCCCGGGGCAGATCCTCGACCCGTCCACGACCGATCCCACGATGAACGCGCGGTCGCCAGTGGGCGAGATGGCGCCCATCTCAGCGCGGTGCTGGTTGTGCTTCCCGAACGGGGCATCTCCTTCACCCTCGGTGTACCGGTGCGCCCACCGCTCGCACCGGTCGTCGGACCCAGGGATCAGACAGTCGACCGGTGAGCCTCCGCCGGTCGGTTCGGACGCGGCCGCGAGCGAGGTCATCGCCGTCGAGATGGCGATGGCAGCGGTCAGCAGGCAGAGAACCTTCTTCATCTCCCGTTCCTTCCTTCTCGTGTTGTCGATCGTGTCTCCCACATCACGATCCCTGCGGCGGACCGTAGGCGACGAGTCCCAGGCGCCATCGAGCCGCTGGGTGGCATTCGACGCATGGGGCATCGAACAGGGTGACGATCGATAGCTGCCTATCCGGACCGAGCGTCGATCCGTAATAGAGCGCGAACCCGGGGGCGGCCGGCGGGCTCGGTTGCAGGCCGGGAACCGAGACGCTCCGAGCGTGGTTGAAGCGGGCCACACGTTGCAGGGAGCCGGTCGCTGCATCGTGGTCGAGCGTCACGAGGTTGATCATCGTTGACTTGCAGTAGTAGTTCGGATTCATCACGTACCAGTTGCACTCGGAGTCGAGCCCCGGAACGTACAGGCGGCTCCCGGCGAGATGGAGCCCGAAGGGGAAGTGGATCCTGTGCCCGGGGAACCGATAGGTCTTCTGCCAGCTGAGGCTGCCGGTCGCCAGGTCGAAGGCGACCGTCGAGGGCACCATCGCGGGCGAGGTATCCCCGAGCGCGTACAACGCGTCCCACTCGTAGGCGTAGCCGGTGACGTAGACGCGGTCGTCGTCGGCGACCATCGCCATGGGGAGATCGGTCGACGTGTAGTCGGTGCCCGCGATCGTGTACACGTTCGAATGGCTGGCCCGCCAGCGGACCTTCCCATCGAGCCCGACAGCCACGATCCCGTAATCCACGGTGTTGCTCGGGTTCGACAGCGACACGCCCGCGAGGACGACCGTATCCCGCGTGGCGGCGATGGCGATCGGAGCCAAGAAAGAGGCCGGATCCTCGGAATGGGTCCACGAGAGCTCCGGACCATCCTCGGTGTCGCGCAGCCCTCGGAACGCGACGAGGGTCGACTCGAACCGCCACGACATGACGTTGACGTACAGATCGTCCCCGTCGGGACCCACGGCGAAGCCATAGGGGAATTCGAGCTTCCCGCTGTCGAACCGCTCGACCCACCGCTCCGTGCCGGTCGCCGGATCGTAGGCGACCGTCGCGACGTCGTCCGGCGGGACGTATCGGTCGATGTACCGCGGGTCGGCCTGGTATGGGCCTGGTCGCGTGCTGACGCCGGTCACGATCAGCTGCCGCCCGTCCGGGGAGAGCGTCATCCCTACGGGGAATTCGCCGTGTTCCGTTCCCCGCCCGCTCATCGGCCCCCGGTAAACGCGCCACCAGCGAAGGTCGCCCGTGGGGGAGTAGGACGCGGTCAGGAAGTTCTGATGCCGCGCGAACCCCTCGGGCGTTTCCTCCCGGACCCGGAGGAAGCCGGACACGAAGACCGATCCGTCGCCGGCCGCGAGGAGGTACGGGGAGAAGTCGCTGTTGGGTCCGAGGAAGCGGTAGGGAACCGGGATCGTGCGGCGCCAGGCTCCATTCGCTGCATCGAAGACGAGGACGGCAGCGCCGTAGGCGTCCAGCGTCGCGCCGGACGCGAGCACATAGATCTCTGAGCCATCCTTGGAGGACGTGATCGCGTAAGGAGCCTCTGCGGCGCCCTGGGGTCCCAGGTCGCGTTTGATCACCCACCGCTCGCACCAGTCGTCCTGGATCGGCGAGGGGGTGCCCGGGCCGGCACATGCAGGACCCGCGGGCGTCGGCGGTGGGGTTGGGGTAGCAGGGTCCGATCCGGGCTTGTTCGAACGGGTCTGGGGCAGGAGCGGACGTATCCCGACGCAGCGGCCGGCGATCTCCTCGCACGATAGGACCTGCTGGAGCTCCTCACGAGGCGACTCGCCCACCGCCTGGGGCCCAGGGGTCCCTGAGGCCCGCGCAGGCGCCGTCGCCGCGAGCAGGGCGAGGACCGCCGCGGCCGCAGCGAGCGCACGGCTTCCCCGACGGGCACGGCGAAACGTGGAGATCGATCTGAACCTCATCGTTGGCCCCCTCTCATCATCAGACCTCGTAGGCGATCGTCAGGAGGTCCGACCGCGCCGCCTGCAACGGGGACGTCATGTACGACTCTCCGAAGATCACCGCGGTCCCTCCGGCAGCCTCGATCTCGAAGGGGAAGTTCGATGCCCGTTCGGGTAGCTCGGTTCCTCCGACGGGATGGTCGAAGACGCTCGCCCACCGCTGAGCACCAGTGGCGTGGTCGAGGGAGAGCGCCGCGAGCCGTCCTTCGCGCAGCATCGTCAGCTGGACGTGTCCCGACGCGGGGTCCAGCGCCGCCATCGGCCGCACATCGCTGTCGTAGTTGAAGATGATCGTCGCCTCGCTCCGCGGGTC
>DATLGG010000336.1:0-3186 GCA_035540615.1 Actinomycetota bacterium
TCCCGGCGGTCACGCTCGACCCTCCCGGCGGGTTCTGCCGGTCGACGATCCCGACGGGCTGGTTCGACGCCACCTGCTTCACGACGGCGGTGAAGCCGGCCTTCGCCAGCACCCGCTCCGCCTTCTCCTGTGGCATCCCGACGACGTCGGGCACCTTCTCGGCCTCCGGCTTCGGTGCCGGTGGCCAGTCGAGCGGCTTCTGACCCTTCATCACCTCGGCCATGAAGTCGTGCCAGATCCGGGCGGGGAAGGTCCCGCCGAAGACGCGCTGGCCGTGCACGTTCTGCATCGGGATGAGCGCCTTCTGGTGGCCCACCCAGACGAAGGAGCAGATCTGGACCGTGCAGCCCCCGAACGTCGCGTCCCGCAGGTCGTTCGTCGAACCCGTCTTGCCGAACACGGGCCACTGCCCGAGCTTGGCCGCGGTGCCGGTCCCGCTCTCCACGACCGGCTTCAGCATGTTCGCGACGGTGATCGCGACCTTCTTGTCGATCACCTGCTTGCAGTTGTCCCGCCCCTGCTTGAAGAACTCCTTGCCGTTCGGCTTGAGGATGCGCGCGATCGCGTAGGGACGGCAGCGCTTGCCCTGGTTCGAGATCGTCTGGAAGACGTTCGCCATCTCGAGCGCGTTGACCTCGCCGGTCCCGAGCGTGAGCGAGCAGACCTCGGGGAGCTCCGAGCGGATCCCGGCGCGCTTCGCGACGTCGATCATGTTGTCGACCCCGGCGTCGACGGCGAGCTGCACGAAGACGGCGTTCACCGACCTCCTCGTCGCCTCCCACAGGTGCATGTACCCCCCGCTCCCGTCGGCGTTGTTCGCGCGGTAGTTCGGGGGTCCCCAGGGGGTGCAGTCGACCGGCTGCCCGTGCTGGCCGTTGTAGACCTTCATCTGCGGGATCTTCTGTTCGAGCGCCGCGAGCAGCGTCACGACCTTGAAGGACGAACCGACCTGACGGCCGGTGCCACCCTCACCCGTCGCGAGGTTGACCTGCGAGCGGCCGAAGCGCTGGCTGCTGACGAGCGCGCGGATCGCCCCGGTCCGCCCATCGATCGACGCGATCGCGGCCTCTGGATCCTCCTTGAGCGGCAGGTGCCCGCGGATCACCTTCAGCCCGTGACGCTCGAGCTTCGGGTCGAAGGTCGTGTGGATCTTCAGCCCGCCCTGGAACAGGATCTGCTTCCGCTCCTCGCGCGTGGCGCCGAACCGCTCGTCCTCGAGGAAGCGGCGCTTGATGAAGTCGATGAAGAAGGCGGACTTCGGCTTCCGCGGCGGGGTGATGTCGAGCTCGATCGGCTCGGCGATCGCCGCGTCGGCCTCCTCCTGGGTGATGAAGCCGACGCGTGCCATCCGGCGCAGGACTTGATCCCGCCGTTCGGTGGCCGCGTCCAGGTCGTTCTCGGGCGAGTACTTCTCGGGCGACGCGATCAACCCGGCGAGCGTGGCGGCCTGCGGGAGCGTGAGATCGGCGGCCTTCGTCCCGAAGTAGTACTCGGCCGCCGTGCCGATGCCGTAGACGCCGCGGCCGAAGTAGACCCGGTTCAGGTAGAGCTCGAGGATCTCGTCCTTCGTGTACTCCTGCTCGATCCGCAGGGCCATCTGCGCCTCCGCCACCTTCCGGGTGATGGTCCGCTCGGTCCCGACCGAGGGGAAGGCGTTCCGCGCCAGCTGCTGCGTGATCGTCGAGGCGCCCTGCTCGATCTCGCCGGCGAGCAGGTTCTTCAGCGCGGCCCGGGCCACCGCGACCATGTCGACGCCGTCGTGCTCGTAGAACTTCGTGTCCTCGATCGCCAGGACCGCCTCTCGCGCCACCTGGTTGATCCTGTCGAGCTTGACGTGCTTGCGGTTCTCGTCGAAGAACAGCGTCGCCATCACGCGGCCGTTCACGTCGTAGACCGTCGAGCGCTCGGGGAAGCGCGGGAACCGGATGTCCTCGGTGCCACCGAGCGCCTGGAAGCTGTTCGAGACCTGCGCGAACGCCCGTCCCGCGCTGCCGACCGTGGGGAGCAGCGCGAGGGCGAACATCACGGCGGCGCCGGCGAGAACGGCGAGCAAGAGGACGGGGCGCAGGTAGGCGGGGACGCCTTCGCGCCGCGCGGCAGCACGACGAGGCGCGCGGCGTGTACCGGCGCGACGTGCGGCAGAGGCTCTGGGGATCGTGGCCATGGTGGTTGAGGGGCCGGGGCACCCTCAGGATACTCGGTCCGGGAGGCCGCGATAGGATTCGCGGGTGAAGCGGACCCTCTTCGGCCTCGTGGCGCTGGGGCTCGCCCTCGGCACCGCCGCATCCGGGTCCGCCCAGGAGGATGCCCACGTCGTCGAGGTCGTCGAGCTCTCGGGCGTGATCGATCCCACGACGGCCGGCTACCTCACCGAGCGGATCCGCTCCGCAGCCGACGACGGCTCCGAGGTCGTGATCGTGCAGCTCGACACGCCGGGCGGCCTCGTCGTGTCGATGCGGGAGATGGTGCGCGAGATCCTGCGCGCCCGGGTCCCCGTCGTCGTCTGGGTCGGTCCGCCCGGCGCCCGCGCCGCATCGGCCGGGGTCTTCCTCGTCTACGCCTCCCACGTCGCCGCGATGGCGCCCGGAACGAACCTCGGCGCGGCACACCCCGTCGATCTCGGCGGCGAGCTCTCGGGCGCCGCCGAGGAGAAGGCCGTGAACGACGCGGCGAAGTTCCTGCGGAGCCTGGCGGAGCAGCGGGGGAGGGACCCCGCCTTCGCCGAGGAGACGGTCCGTCGCAGCACGTCGCTCACCTCCACCGAGGCGCAGCAGCGCGGGGTCATCGAGGTGGTCGCGGCGAGCGTCCCCGACCTGCTGGGCCAGCTCGACGGACGCCGGGTCGAGACGGACGCGGGGTCGCGCGTGCTCGTGACCGAGGCCTCGGGCGAGCAGCGCGTGATCGTGCGGTTCCACAAGCCCGGGCTCATGCGGCGGATCCTGCACGCGGTCACGGACCCGTCGATCGCCTACCTGCTGCTGGTGCTCGGGTTCTGGGCGATCGTGTTCGAGATCAGCCAGCCCGGCATCGGCATCGCGGGGATCGCCGGCGTCGTCGCGCTGATCCTCGCCTTCTACGCGCTCGCCGTCCTTCCCGTGAACCTCGCCGCGCTCCTCCTGGTCTTGCTCGGGCTCGCGCTCCTGACGATCGACGTCTTCACGGCCGGGCTCGGCGTCTTCACGATCG